>JAFGOU010000413.1 GCA_016926315.1 Chitinispirillaceae bacterium | reverse complement strand
GTGGTACTGTTGTAAAATTCAGGAACCGGAATTCTCCAGCTCACCAGCACCTGATTCGAGCTGCTACGCACCGCCACAAGACCGCGCCCGAGATTTTCCATGATGCGCTGCGGATAACCCGATGAGACGATGAGGCAAAAAAGCAGTATCATTCCTGATAAACGGTTTTGATGTTTCATGTCGCACGACTTTATGGATAATGTATTTTATCTACAACGAAAAAAGACGGACGTATCGGGCGCAAAACCCGCTACGCTGAACCTTTTTTCCGCACGCTGCCTGTAGTGACCTTGGCCGGGAATTACAGGCGGCTTTTTTTATTTAAAAACGACCAGCTTATCGTTCGCTTTCTGATTCATATAACAAAGACGGATCCAATCCTGCGTCGGTTCAACTCCCATAACCCGAACCTCATCGATTTTTCCGGGAAAAAAATAGGACGGCCCGTCAGGCAACCGGCCGATGGCAAAATCCCTGGTCTGGTCGCGCGAACGTTGCGTGTCTTCTACCTTCAAGGGGTAGAGGGTAATTGAACTATCCACGCATACGCCATCCACATACAAAAGCTGCCGCGTGCCCGAGCGTATTCCTGTGATATAAACCCAGGCGCCCGATTGTGCGGGAGTGATCGTCTCTTCCCATCCGACGCTGTCGGAGGGGGTGTCGCGAAATTGTGCGAATTCCCAGGAATCGGTGTTCTTGATCTGAAGATTGTATTGCTTATTGCCTTTGGACGCGATGATTCGGTGCCGTCCGTTAAGCAGGTCCACATTCACCCAGGCGGAAACCGCGTAGGTCGCATCCGCTCCAAAATCGAGTGCGCTTCGTGCCGTTCCATTCATAATAATATGGCTTGCTTCGCCATCGAACCGGCGCGCGAGACCGATCGCGCCCGCCACGCTTGAAGCGGCACCCATGGCCTTCGGCGTTCCATGATACCGGTTCCGTGTGGCATCGGGCAGCAACGATTGCACCGAAGAGCCGAGGTGCCATACGCCTCTGAAGCCATCCCGGGTATCAAACACATCGACGCTGCCGAAAACGGAAAGGTGGTCCTCCCGGTGCGAGCCGCCCCAGAACATGGTGATATACTGGGTGCTGTCAGCACCATATACCGTATCGACTTTCACCCATATATCGGCACGACCCGCGACCCCATCCCATCGTTCAATTTCGCAGGGCAAGAGCGTACTGTCGGCTCGGGCAAATCGAAGGTCGGCCCCGTCAGGGGAGGTCTGGTCAAAGGAAAAGCTGGCGGCGGAGAGCCGTATCAGTACGGGAAAATTAACAACATTCCCTGCGATACCGGCGCCCGACGCGGCCGTGTTGAGCACAATTTTTTTGGAATAGGCCCAGGTTTCAGTCGGCGACAACCTTACCATGCCAACATCCGTAGCCGAACCGGATGCGACATTGACCGCCTCCACGGTTTGCGAAGTGTAGCCAAGTCGCGGTGAAACGATAACGATTGAATAGCTGTTTTGCGGCACGTCCTCTATAACGAATCCGCCTTCCGGCGATGCGGTTTCCACGCTGCGTTCAAGCCCATAAATAAAAACGCGCGCGCCCTGAGATTCGCCGGACGCGGTCTGGATGGTGCCGTGAATCACTCCGGTGGGCCTGAGTGTATCCGGCGGCAGACTGACTATTGTGTCTGAGACGTTTTTATGGAATCGGATGATGACCGCGTTCGAAATGCCGTCATTGACCTCAATGCAATAGTCTCCCGAATCGACGACGCTGATCGAAAAAACGCCCCGGTCATCGGTTGCGGATTCCTCGTGGTTATAAAACTCCGAGATGCCTGAAAGATAGTTTTGCGGACGCACTACGACTCGCGCTCCGTCAACCGGAACTCCCCCGTCATACAGGACCGTACCGCTGACCAGCGCAGTCCGCGCCTCCCCACCCGACCCCGTTCCATCGAGCGACAAAGGGGAACAGACGACAGAGAGCAGCGCCAGGGACAACGCAAGTATCCTCGCAGCTCCGATCATAGCGCACCCTCGCGGTTACACGATTTGGACAGCGGAAACGCCTGGATTTGAATCTGGTACACGCGGCTTGCCCGGTCATTTTTCGCAATGTCGTAGAGCTTTCGCCGGAATTCACGGAGCTCCTGCACCACCTGTTCATAGCCTTTTTCAGACACACCCAGGGTTACCCACGAATAAATCCTTTCATCAAGGGGAAAGCGCTCAATCGCCTGTTTTCCGAATTCAAGCATGGTTAGGGCATAATTGGTGACGGCCAGGGACCCGATTGCCGGACCGGCATCGATGACCGCGTCAACCGGTTTATAATACCCGTCACTGTTTTTTTCCACCAGGTTGAGCCACACCATCAATTCAATTGACTTCTGCGCCTCTTTCGGGGATATCGGCGGGTCCACCATGCGGGCGATCTCATCAAAGTCATCCTTAACCGGAAGGATCTCCAGAAGCGCCCGCAGGGCGGCATGATGCCATTTGTCATAATAGGCGTATTGATGGGCATCAACGATGCGTACCGAAGATTCCTTAAACGACATCAACGCAAGAAAATGATCTCTTTTTTCAGCGTGCGTTTTCGCCTGATTAAACAGTACCAGCGCCTGAAAATACTCTTTTTCCCGTTTTTTAAGATGCAGGTATCCGGCAAATTTGAGGGCGAGCGGAATGGAGATATTGGCTTTTCCCTGAAGAATGAGGGTAAGGTGCCCCGTCGATTTTACGCCGACATTGTCGCATAGTACTCTGTATGATCGTTTTTTACCCCGGCCATCCCTGATTTGAAAGCTATCGCGCAGGAATTTTCGATAATCGGTGTAGTGAAACACCGATGGAGCACTAATTTCTTTCCTTGGTGCCATACGATGGAAATATAAACCATAATTTTTATTT
>JAFGOU010000412.1 GCA_016926315.1 Chitinispirillaceae bacterium | reverse complement strand
GTCGTGGTAATGAAGCTGGAGGAGCGCACGCGGAAAAAGCGGCATGCCGGAATCCCGCCCCGGTCCGGCGTTCCTCCTGGTTCGTGACGTACCGTCAGTCATCAGCCTCCCCCGCCTTTACCCTGTTCCGGATCCTTCCTCCGAAACCGCGGATGAAAGCTCCGGTGCACCTCCTTGAGATACTCCCGGTCAACGTGCGTGTAAATCTCGGTGGTCACGATATTGGCATGACCGAGCATCTCCTGGACCGTGCGCAGGTCGGCACCGCCTTCGAGCAGGTGCGTGGCGAACGAGTGGCGGAACGTATGCGGCGACACGTGCTTTGCGACACCGGAAAGCGCCACATAGCGCCGAATTATCTTCCAGATCCCCATGCGGGAAAGCGCCCTTCCCCGGACATTGAGAAACACGGTGCTGTCGCTGCCGGGCTTGCAGAAAAAAGGGCGTTCGGTTTCGAAATACCGGACGATCCAGTCCAGCGCGACCTGGCCGATCGGAACGATCCGTTCCTTTGAGCCTTTTCCAAAAACGCGCACCAGGCCTTCTTCCTGTAAAAGGTGCTCCTGACTGAATGCGGAGAGCTCCGATACCCGCATGCCGGTCGCATACAGGGTTTCGAGCATGGCCCGGTCCCGGGCCCCTCCCCTTTGTGCGGTATCGACCGCGTTGAGAATCGTTTCGATCTCTTCAACCGTCAGTACCGCGGGAAGAGCGCGGCCGCTGCGCGGGCTTTCGAGAAGCGCGGTCGGATCGGTGGACACGGCGCCCTCGTCCACGGCAAAGGCAAAGTAGCGCCGCAGCGACGAAAGCGTCCGCTGGATGGAGGTCGCCGCAAACCCGACGTCATACAGCGCACGTACATAGGCGGTCAGGTGATCGGCGTTCACCTGATCGAGTGCGCCGATCCCCTGCTGATGCAGATACGCGCCCAGCCGCACGAGATCAAACCGGTACGACTCCGTGGTATTGCCGGAGAGCGCCCGTTCAAGCCGCAGATAGGCGAGAAATTCTTCAAGGAGCGGTAACGTTTCCATGATGCACGCGCGGACGGGAATGGACGGGTAACGGTATCCTACACAAGATACGGATTGTTCTTTTTTTCCCTGCCGATGGTCGTCCTGCCGCCGTGTCCGGGACAAACCACGGTTTCCTCGGGCAGGGTGAGCAGTTTTCCCCTGATCCCTTCGATGAGCGCCGGTCCGTCGCCGCCGGGCAGGTCGCTCCGTCCGATTGACCCGGCGAACAGCGCATCGCCGCAGAAACACCATTTATCAATAACGAGCGCCATGCCTCCCGGCGAGTGGCCGGGTATATGCCGCACGTCGAACTCGAAATGGCCGATACGCTGCCTGCCTTCGGCAAGCGGTTCGGTGCTACCGGTATAGACGAACTCATCGCCGAACCAGAGGGACGCATTGAGCCGGGAATTCGCAAGGTACGCCGCTTCGATCGGGTTGATATACACCGGAATCATCGGTGATACCTCAAGCAGTTCGGGAATGCCGGTGATATGGTCGAAATGTGAGTGGGTCAGTACCACGGCCTCGCACTCCAGGCCCTCGCTGCGTATTCTGCCCGTGATCTCGCCGCACCCGGAAGCGGGATCGATCACGATGCAGCGGCGGTCGCCGTCGCAGACGAGCCAGGTATTCGTTTCGATGGGGCCGGTACCATAACGCGCAACGTCGACCATGGTCCTCTCACTCAGGCAGGAGTAAAAAGCGGCTCGTCAAAGGTTCCGGCAAAAATTACTTCGGGCTCAAGCAGAATTCCAGACCGTTCATAAACCCTTTTCTGGGCCATGACGATCAGATGGCGCACCTCTGCCGCGGTTCCTCCTCCGTGATTGACGATAAAATTTGCGTGTTTTTCCGAAATCGACACCTTGCCGCAGCGATACCCCTTGAGCCCCGCCTGCTCGATCAGCGTACCCGCAAAGGTTCCGGGAGGACGCTTGAAAACGCTTCCGCAATTGGGCAGGTCAAGCGGCTGTTTATTCCGCCGAAGTGCGAGGATTTCACCCCTCCTCGCCCGCAGATCGACGGCATTGCCCTTCCTGAACCTGAAGCGGGCAGAAAGTATGATGACCTGCCTGTTCCTGAGCGCGCTGGTGCGGTAGCCAAGGCGCAGGTCGCCGAGCGAGGCGGTCACCGTCCGGCGATCGTTCTGGTCGATATACTCCGCCGAAACGACCGTATCGGCAATGCAGATCGAAAATGCGCCGGCGTTCATGAGCACGGCACCGCCGATCGTTCCCGGAATGCCCGACAGTTCCTCAAGCCCTTCATACCCGCGCTCGATCGACTCCCTGACCAGCGCATCGAGCGGACACCCCGCCCTGACGATTGCCTCATTATCGCGCCACTCCACTGCGGTACCGCTGTCCGAAACGGCAATGGCCAGCCCCGGCCAGCCCCGGTCGCTGATCAGAAGATTCGAGCCGTTGCCGATCACCAGCACGGGAAGCGAACGTTCCTGCGCAAAACCCAGCGCCTCCACGTGTTCCGAAGCGCTCTCGGGCGCCGCATACCATGCGGCGATACCGCCGATGCGAAACGTGGTTTTGTCCCGGAGAGCCACCGATGCACGGATTTCAAGCATGTTTGTTCAGGTCGGTATAGAGCTTGTAGATCCCTTTTTCCCTGAGATACCGCACTACCTTGCCGTCAAGACGACCCGCCTCGACCTCCTTTTCGAGAATGGCCATCGCTTTTTCCGGCGCCATTCTCGGCTTATACGGCCGGTCCTGCGCCACAAGCGCCTCGTAAATATCGATGACCGCCAGGATTCTGCTCTCAAGACAGATCTTTTCGCCTTTGAGCCCGTGCGGATAGCCGGAACCGTCCATCTTCTCGTGATGTGTCGAGGCGATGGTAGGAATCATCTCAAGCTGTCGTGTCCATGGTATCTTGGAAAGTATGCGGTAGGTGGAAAGCGCGTGTGAATTGATGATGTCGCGCTCCTCCCTGGTCAGCGTTCCGGCCCTGATCGACAGAGACTGCCACTCTCTTTCGCTCAGGAAAAGCGCCTTTTTGCCGTCGATGCCATGATACCATTTGTCACGTATCACGGCGAGATACGTCAGGTCATCATCCTGGAGTCTGCCCGCGATATTGATTTTTTCAAGAAAGGCGCGATCGTCCGCCAGCTCCTGCGCCGACTGCCATGAAACCGAGGCCGGTTCATGCTTGTGGGCCAGAGTGATAAAATCGAGTCGCGCCAGGAGAAGCGCGAAATCCGGGGCCGCCAGCCGGCTCTCTTTCTGCAGAACGCGCTCGGGAACGCCTATTTTTCCGATATCATGCAGCAGGGCCGCAAACTGGAACTGCCTTTTCCGGTCCGGCGATGCCGCGAGTTCTGCGAACGGACCATGCGGATCGGCGGTCGCCGCGTCGACGAACGCCATGGCATACCCCATGACCCGCTTGGAATGACCGGAGGTTACCCGGTCGCGTTCATCGATAGCCGCTATTGACGAGCCGAGAAATCCCTCGAACAACTCGCGGATATTTTCGTAGAGCTGGGCCCGCTCGATCGATACCGCCGCCTGTGCGGCGACCGACTGGATGAATTCGATGTCGGCCAGACTGAATGAGGTGACGTGGGCGCTGCAGGTCTCCTCCGAAATGACTTTCGCACTGCGGGATTTTTTCTTGTTCATGAGCTGCAGAACGCCGACGACGTCCGTGTCCTTGTTTTTCAGCGGCAACGTCAGCATCGACTTTACACAGTACCCGAGTCTTTTCTGCACCTCGTTACCGGGCCGGTAGGGTTGTGACGCGTCGATTCTGGCAATATCGTCGATCTTGAGCGGTTTTCCCGTGTTTGCCACATACCCGGCGATCGATTCGTTGTCGATCGGAAGCTGGAATTCGACGCTCCTCCGGCCGATGACGACCGAATCGTTTTGGGTGATCTTGAACCGGAGCATGTCCAGGAAAGCGCCCCCGGGACCCGTTCTTTCTCTTATGTAAATGCTCCCTGCGTCGGCGCCGGTAATGTCCCGGCAGATAAGCAGGATCACGTCGAGCAGACGGTCCAGATCGTTTTCGCGGGAGAGGGCGGTGCCCACCTCGACGAGCAGGTTTTTATACTTCTGCGTTTTGATGAGCTCGGCGATCAGTTCGCTGTTGCGGGATACGATCCGCTTGCTCATCAGAACCGTCTGAACAATGGACCAGACGACCGGTGCCGTGAGCGGCGAAACGAACACGCCGGTAATCTGCATCTCGTTAAGAAACGAAGGTTGTTCTCCACCGGGTATCAGCTGAAAAAACGGCACCGGAGCCGCACCCCTGAAATTAAGCGCCCCGTTATACGCCTCCATCATGGACTCCCTGGTGCAGGGCAGGAAAGAGAGGATCCCGGCCGTATGAACCTCCGCCCCTATCTCCATTGACCGCTGCCCGCCCTGCTGCTTGATGATTTCGCAGCCGAGCTCCATGCTTATGCGCCGCAACAGCGCGAGATCAGACGGTTCAGGAGAACCGAGGACTATTAACTTTTGATTCATGGTGATAAGTATATCATCAAAATAAATGAATGACAGCACTATATCAGCATTATTGCCGGCCGCGAAGCTCACCCTCGGCAGAGTTTTTTCCCTCCCGGTCGCGCTAGCCCGTCTTCACGATTTTAATAAACGCGAACATGGCCCAGGATTTCATGACACCCGAAAAACGGCGCTCCAGTGATTCCAGCGGTCCGAATGCACGGGATGGCGCAAACGTAAATGGCGTCAGCCCTCCTGAAAACAGATACATAAACGGCATGAACGGGTCGATCCGTTCGATCCGCAGGGTCCTGAACAACGTTTCGAACCGTTCCCGGTCGCGCTGGAAGATGATCCAGGGAAGCGCGCTGTTGACGCCGGAAAGCGGGCCGGCCCGACGGTGCTCCCATTTCGTATCCCGGGAATCAAACGGCTCGTGATGCAAAAAGGTGAAAATAAACCGCGACCAGTGCGTCACCCAGGGTTCGATAAGGAGGACGGCGCCCCCTTTTTGCAGGCAGCGCTCCGTTTCAGCGAAAAAATGAACGGGTTTATGGAGATGATGCAATACATTAACCAGGACGATCGCCCTGGATGTTCCGGTTTTAAAAGGAAACGCGGTCCCGTCGGCGACACAGGAGACCCAGGGCGTTTTGACCAGATCCGTGGCCACGTGGCCGCTGATCCGTTCACCTAAAAACCCCGCTCCGCACCCGAACTCCAGCACCGGCCCTTCACACAAAGGAAGATTGGCCGCAATGGTATCGTACCACCCCTCATAAATGCGCTTGAGGAGCGGCTTGCGAAAGATACGCTCCCGGGAGCGTATCAGGGCGAAACGATCATTTCGCCGATTCATTCCTTAATGCTCATGTCTGGCAGTCTTCTTCCCTTACCTTCACGGCCCGTGTCAACCCTTTACCGGCTTCCCTCCGTGATTCCCGATCATTTCTCATCTTACGGGGAAGACCTGCTCCAGATCTGCAGAAAAGAAACCGCATTGAAATGGGGCAGCGAGAGACGCAGCTGGTACTCATCCGGCAAAATAAAACCTGGACGTTCCCCGGGCGAACCCGAGTGGCAGATAATCCATCCGGGTGAAAAACAGGTTTTAAGTTTCATGGGATCACCCAATCCGTTTCTGATCACCTCCGGAGAGATAATCCCGTACCTATCAAGTATATGCCGTGGCAGATAATACCCAACCGTCCCCACCTCTTCTATCATGACGCTCGATGCCGGACTTGACGAGTCGGCAAGAAACTCCGCCGCCCGTTGATACAGCTTCTCCCGTTCCTGATGCGCTTTCCGGTATTTCGAACCGATGCTGTCAATAGCGGCGTCACGGTAAAAAACGATTCCGCAGAACAGGATCAACAAGAGCCACCCGGCAAACCGCCACCGCCGCAGCCGCAGACGAACGCCTATCTCCTGCAGGCCAAAACTTGACACGATCGACAAAAACGGCAGCACCGGCAGATAGTACCAGGTGAAGTATTGATGGCTCGACCGGGTAACCATGAAGAAGCAGAAATAGAGTACCGGCCATATCAAGAGCATCCAGACCGTCCGTGATTTTTTCCTGGAAGCGATGATCAACCCGAAAATGCCCAGGCTTATGAACAGGAGATTGCCGGCCATCACGCACCGCCTACCGCCATACGCCGGTCCTCCAAAGAAAAGCGTGTTCCACCAGAACCCGATTGCATCGAAATACGGCGTATTCATTCCCGCATGTTTTGCAATAACCGAATGCGGTAAAAAGTTGCCGTATGCCGCATAATAAAACAGCAGGAGCGCGATGAGACCCAGTATGGCCGCGGCAAGCATCACTACCGTTGTCCGAAGCGATACGGCGCGCAAGCGGCCGATGATAACGATTGAAACAGCGGCAATGATCCCCTCAGGGCGTGTCAATGCCAGCAGGAACAAAATCCCGCACGTTCTCATCGGCGGTGCCGCACCCAGCACCAAATAAAAACCGGCGAGCACCAGGGCGCAGTACAATATCGTTTCCATACCCGAAGCGCTGGTGCCGAGGGTCAGTATGCTGAGACCGAAAAGCGTTGCGGCAGAAGCGGAAAACAACCGTGTCATTCCTGACCGTCTACCGATGCCGTAGAGCAGCGCGATATTCACGAAATCCAGCAGCGAATTGATACCGTATGCCAGAAAGACAGGATCTATGCGAAAACAATAATTGAGCGATGTAATGAGTATCGTATATAATGGGGTACTCGTCGCGCAGACGGGATTGAACATCGACATCACGGGACGACCGGTTTGCACCCATGTTTTCACATGCGAAAGAGTTATATAGGCATCGTCGGAGATAAGGATGCCGAACGACCGTTTGAGCATAATAATAATAACGGCAAGACTAATCGCCCACACGACAACCATCACGCTGTCGTTTGCCAATCGCTTCATACGGTCACGTTGCCGGAATACCTTTTACCCATGGTTTCATCCCCCTCATTTATCAATCGTCTCATAATAGCCTGCATTCATGACCCCAATCGAACGCCGTCAGATTTCTCCTTGCTACGCTCGTCGAAATGACAACCGCACTGGTTTGCGTCTTTTGATTATAAAGCAATATAGGAACACGCGCAAGGGAAGGAAAAGAAGAATCGCGCAATATCCTGGCCTATTACCGTTTTTTCCCGGCGGCGGTCCGGTATGACCTGACTTGCTGTCGATGCGTGCTCGATTATCAAATGAAAAAAACTCTATTTCTTCGTCGGAAACCGGTATATTTATACTGATCTAAAGGTATGTAAAGGTTTCTTGTGCGAAAAACGAAAAAAGACACTGAACTATCCAAATTGAGCATCCTGCTGGCAGCGGAAGAGGAGTTTTGCCGACACGGATTTACTGCGGCAAATATGGACAGCATTGCCAAGGCTGCCGGATTAACCAAAGGCGCGATATTCTGGCATTATAAAAGCAAGGCGGATCTTTTCAAGGCAACCATCAAACGGGCCACCGGACGCCTTACCACGATATTTCAAGAGACCTTTTCCTCATCACGGCCCATAATGGAAAAATGCAGGGAGATAATCAAGCGGATAAAAAAGGACAATGCCTTTGAAGTGCTCGTCGGCTTGAGCAACGCCGAGAATGCGGGTGATATCCCGAAAGGCACCCTCAACGAGGAACTATCTGACATTTTTAAAATCGCCGTTCACAGCTTTTCAGAGGCGAAAAAACGCGGCGAACTCTCCCCGGATGCCGATATTCTAAACATCCTTGTCACGATAATGCTTATCATGAACGGGTTTGCAAAACGTAATGATCTGAAAAGCATGATCGCCACTATCGGCGGGCATATTGACGATGAGCATGTCATCAACGCCATGTTTGATGGTCTTCTGTCTTTTCAAACAAAATCATGACCGCACTTTTTTTTAACCATTATACATACTGACTAATTCGTATGTTTTAGTCAGTAAAAATAGCCAAAAGGAATCATTAAATGCGAGTACCGGCGGCAGTCCTTGGCATGATCTTTTTCCTCATGTCACCTGCAACAATTCCGGCGCAGGGGCTTTTCGAGAGCGCCGGAAATGAGAGCAGCACTTCCGCTTCCGGAGATACGGAGGCAAATGTCCTGGCAATAAGCGGATATGTGAAAGGCGCCCTTTTCGGCGGTCAGGATAACGCCGAAAACGCGATCGTATCAGGCAGCTATGCGCAATCGGCGCTAAAACTCGATGCGGAAAAAACCGGCATGGGCAGGGCTTTCGCTGAACTCCGTCTGAATGCGGGCTATGCCCGGGGCACGGCATTCACCGCCATGGATGTGCGCGAGGCATGGGTTTCTGTTTCTCCAGGGTTGTTCGATATCAGATTAGGAAGACAGATACTGCCATGGGGGCGCGCCGACGCGATCAATCCGACGAACAGTATCACCCCCAGAGACCAGACGGCGCTCTCCTCGGAGTTTGACGATACCCGGATGGGAAACGAACTTCTTCAGATCAAGGCGAAAATCGGGCCATCACGCATCCAGGGAATTTGGATCCCCTGCTACAGGCCCGACGTTCTCCCGCTCGAGGGCGCGGAAATCCCGCCGGCGATTACCATCGCAGACCCGGTGTATCCGGACAGGCGGTTCACGAACGGCGGGTACGCCGTGCGCATTGACGTTATTGGCCCGTCGATTGACGGATCAGTATCCTATTACAACGGCTATGCGACGCTTCCGGGTTTCGACGGTTCGCTCGGTCAGGCCGGGATGTCGCTCATACCGAGGGCATATCGCATGCATGCCGCAGGCGCCGATTTTTCCGCCGCGGTCGGACCAATCGGCCTGCGGGGCGAAGCGGCGATAAAATATCCGTTTGACGGTTATGACCGAACCATGCATGTGCCCAATCCCTATGCGCAGTACGTTCTTGGACTTGACAAATCCGTCGGCAAAGCGAGCTTTCTCATTCAGTATTCCGGCCTTTACGTCATCGACTACCGCGCGCTACCGGAACCGGTATTGACCGATCCGCTCGACCCTGCGGCGCAACAACGGTATGCTTTCGAACGCGCGTCGGCCGGCATCAAAAAGATAAACAGGCTGTTCACCGGCACGGTGGACGGAATCAGCCACGCGCTTACGGGCAACGTACATTGGAACACGCTTTATGAAACCCTGCACCTTACAATGGGTGGGATGTACGATGTCACGACAAAAGACTATGCGATCAATCCGAGCGCGTCTTACGATATCGCCGACGCGGTCAGCCTTGCCGTTGGAGGCCGCTACCTCGACGGCCCGGAAGGAAACCTGAACCATATTATCAGCAACCTGATGAGCTTCGTGTATACCGAACTCAGAATGTCATTCTGACCCGCAGCTTTTCCGAATAGAAAAGGACCTTTTTCAGTGGCGAAGGAACTCTTTGTTACAAAATACCGCGTGGCGATAATCGTCGGTTGCGTGCTTCTGGCAGCGGTGATGGGAATACAATTACGCAATTTGCATCTTGATGCGGACCCCATGGCCCTTTTTCCACAAGACCTGCATTCCCGCGTCAATACCGTGAAAATCGAAAATATCTTCGGTTCGAACGACATGCTTTTTTTCATTTTCGAGACCGACGATGTGCTGTCCGAAAAAACGTTGCGGCGCGTAATGGCAATCAGCGAAGAGTTCCACAGGGTCAAGGGCGTTAAAGAAGTTCTGTCGCTTTTTGATACAAAACGGATCGCGGGCGTTGACGGCTCCATGATCGTGGAACCCGCCGTTGGAGCGATTCCGGTGACTGCCGAGGAACGGGATTCCCTGCGAAGGGACCTTGCGGCCAACGAACTCGCCAGTGAAATCGTTGTCTCAAGGGATTTTCATTTTACCGCCGTCATCGTGACGCTGACGCTCGATGCGGTCAAATCAGAAGTGTTCAAAACCGCCCGGTGTATCGTCGATTCCCTGCCCGGCGCTGAAAGAGTATATACCGGCGGGGTACCGGCATTTCAGACCATGATCATGCAGAATATCGTGAAGGACCTGCTTGTTCTCGTTCCTGCGGCCCTGTTTGTCATACTCGGGGTACTTTTCGGTTTTTTCGGGCAATTGCGCGGGGTCCTGCTTCCTTTCGGCGTGATCCTCCTTTCCGCCGTACTGGGCATGTCGATCCTGCCGATCATGGGATGGAAGCTGACCATCATGTCCGCGCTTCTGCCGATCCTTGTCATCGCCTTTTCCAATAATTACGGTCTGTACCTGGTCGCCCGGTACAAGGAGCTTTGCGCCGGTCCGGAAGCAAGAACCGGAAAGGAGCTTGCAACAGAGGTATTTAAAAACCTTTATAACCCGATACTTTTTTCCGGCACGACAACGATGGTGGGCATCCTCGGATTGCTTTCGCATGTAATCGTACCTGCTCGACAGATCGGAATAGCCGCCTCAATCGCGATCGGTTTTTCGCTTGTCGTCAGTCTGGGCGGAATTCCGGCGGTGTTGTCTCTTTTTAAAGTCCCGGAAATACAACCGGCCACGGTGAAAAAACGCTCCTGGCCGCTTCTGGATAAAAGCCTGCTGCATGCCTCCGGCATTATCGTGCGCCACCCCGGAGCCATTCTCGCTTCAACGGCGGCGATTATCGCTCTCGGAATTCTATGCGCTACGCGCCTGGTGGTTGATACCAACCAGGAAAACCTCTTTGCGAAAAATCATCCCATCAGCAAAAGCACCAGGATCATAAACGATCATTTCGGCGGTTCGCAGAACATTTCGATTCTCTTCGAGGGTGATATCAAAGACCCTGTGTTGCTCAAAAAGCTCGAACGGTACAAGGACACGCTGCGGTGTCTTCCAGGAGTCGGTCAGGTGACCTCCATAGCCGACGTGCTGCGCATTATGAGCAGGGCGCTTAACGATAAAGACGAGCCCGGCTACGACCGTATCCCCAAAACACGCGATGCGGTGGCACAGTATCTCGAGCTGTATTCGATGAGCGGAAATCCGGAGGATTTCGAGCGGCTGGTCGATTTCAATTACGAGAAAGCGCTGCTGGTACTGCGCATTAATGACGGCGCAACGCCAACCGTCAACCACATACTCCGGAAGATAGACACTATGATAAAGGAGGACAAGGAGGTCACAATGGTCGGCGGCTACTCCGCGGTATTTTCTGAATTCGCGAACAGTATCCTGAAAGGACAGATCTATTCGATCTTGTTTGCCTTGTGCGCCATCACCTTCCTGGTCATGGTGCCGTTCCGTTCAGCGGTTGCCGGCCTGATGGCATCGGTACCCCTCATTATATCGATTATTCTCGGGTTCGGCATCATGGGCGCATCCGGCATCAGGCTCGATATCGCCACCGTTATCATCACCTCTATCGTGATAGGCTCGGGCGTGGATTTCACCCTGCAATTTCTCTGGAAATACCGCAGCCTGCTTCAACAGGGTATGGAATACCGCGGCGCGGTGCGGGAAACGATGCTGACCACGGGGCGCGCGATCACCTTTAACGCCCTCTGCATTGTTGCCGGGTTCAGCGCGCTGTTCCTTTCATCAATGCCGCCCCTCCGGATGCTTGCCCTGCTCTTCGGCGTGCTGACGCTGGCCTGCATGGCAGGGTCATTGGTGGTTATTCCTTCCCTGTGCCTGGTACTGAAACCGAAATTTCTGGAACCGATAAACGACCGCGACGATACAAAGGAGGCAGTCTATGCGTAAGTATCCCCTACCCGTTTCCCTGACTTTCGTGGTGATGTTGAGCCTGAATGGCCCGGCGCAGGACGACCCGGAGCGGATCATGCAGATGTCGCATGATGCCATGACCCTTGCCGGATCAGAATCCGTAAACACACTTGCCATCAGCGACGGTAGGGGCAATCAGCGAGTTCGGAAATTCTCGTCCGCTCAGAAAACCGATGCATCCAAAAAGGTCACCAAAACCGTCATGCGCTTTCTTGAGCCCGCGGACGTTAAAGGAACCGGCTTCCTCACCTTCGATTACGAAGACAAGGACGACGACCTGTGGCTTTACATGCCCGCGCTCAGAAAAGTACGGCGTATCGTGAGCGGAGAGAAAACGAAAAGCTTCATGGGATCGGAATTCACGAACGCCGATATCACCAGGCCGTCAATGGCGAATTATACCTACAGAATGCTCGGCAGCGAGAGCCTTGGCAACGTCGAATGCTGGAAGATAGAGATGGTGCCCGCGAAAAAAGAAATCAGCGATGCATGCCGGTATTCCAGAAAAATCGGCTGGATCGGGAAAACTGACTATACGACAAGGAAAACCGAGTTTTACGACCAGGAAGGCCGGCTCCAGAAAGTCATGATAACCGGCAAGGTCAAACTTCTCGACGAAAAAAACAAAAAGTACCAGCCGGTGGACATTACCATGGAAAACAGGCAGAACGGCCGTTCGTCCCGTTTTACGATTGAAAAGGTGATTTTCAATCCGAAGGTCAAAGAGGAATATTTCACCGCGGATTACCTGCAGAAATAAGGGGCATCGCCGGTATGAACCTACACTTTTCAAGTGCATACCAGGCGGCCATGACTGCCTGCCTGCTGAATGCCGGATTCCGGAGCGTCCTGTACAACATTACATTACAAACAACATCTGTTCTCCGGCCTGTATTTGGCTCTTGAACTTGACAAAATACAAATCCCGCGGCAGATTGATCCGCACCGCCGTCGCCATTTTGTACCACGGCGCTGTCGGCAATGGTGATGCCGCGGCATGTCGCAGAATCGGCAATAGATACCGTGCCGTATATGACCACATCATCGTCGTTACGGGGCGCCGTGTTTCCGATCCACGTCGCCATGTCCGACCATATTCCGCCCCCCCCCTGAACCGACCGGACCGTATCCGCATGAAGGGAATGCAGGTAAGAGAGGCAACAGCATGCAATAACCATCGGTACAATGCGCATAATCATTCACTCCCTGGAGTATTTCCCTGCAATGATACAATCCCTTTGAAAAAACAAAGGCTATTCCAGATAAATGATACAGGTCCGACCCATTACAAAAATCCATGTATTTGACCCGGCAGGAGATACCACAATGGCGTGTGAAACTGAAAGAACATTTGATTTTTCGAGAGCAGTGGCGCATTGATAATCCGTTTCTTTACAGATGCTCATACTTTCACCTTTTCCCCTGCTTCCGCACACCCCTTACGGCTTATATAACATTTTTGAAATGGTATCGACGATCGTGTTGACCGTTCCCTTGGCCTCGACCGAACCGTCCATCTCAAAAAACCGGCCATAGGATTTTGAATAACGCGCATACAGCCGGCCACCATAGGTCAGCATCACCCTTGACTGCTCATAGCGCATACTGTCGAAGAAGCGAAGCGGCAGGTTGCCCGGGGAGATCTCTTTGAAATCCCGATCAAAGGTCCCGGTGGAATCACAAATATTTTTCCGAGAACGGGCGCGGATCCCGGCCATTGAAGCATAGGCTACCGGTGAACACTTGATCTCCTTTCCGGCATACCGATCCTGCCAATGACCATACGCCCAGATATCATGCAATTCCATGGTAAAAAGCGTGGTTTCCCTGTCAATAATCTTTAGGGCACCTCTAAATATTCAACAAAATGCTTGACAATAGGCATTTCGACATATATTTTACAGGCAACATAGTAATTTTGCACCCGT
>JAFGOU010000411.1 GCA_016926315.1 Chitinispirillaceae bacterium | reverse complement strand
CTGAATGTTCCCGGTGTCGCATTTCGTGCCATCGCTGATGAAAATTTCATCCGCCGAAATGTCGGCGTCGCGGGCTTGAAAATCATGCCGTGCGATAGCTTCGCGCAGAAACGGGTATCCCTGTTCCGGGCCATAACCGCGGAATGCCGTGTCGCTTCCCATTTCTTCCACCGCGGCATGGAACGCGCTGATACAGGCGTCGGGAAGTGCGCGGGTCACGTCGCCGATGCCGAGCCGTATGATCGATGCTTCGGGATGGTCTTTCTGATAAGCGGAAACGCGCCGGTTGATTTCGGAAAAAAGGTAGGATGCGTTCAGCTTAAGGTAGTGTTCATTAATACGGATCATTGTTGCTGTGAACTCCTTGCAATTCGCACAAGACGTGCTTCAAAGAGGCCGCTATCGTAACGGTTGCCGGGAAAAATAAAAAAAATAATTCAGGCGCATTGCCGGAAATTGCGGAAATCGGGAAGGGAATGATCAGGCCGGTGTAAGCGCTTCGGCAACTTGTTTTGCGAGTTCGGCGGAAACGAAGGGTTTTGTGAGAATTCCCGAGAATCCTTTTTTAAGAAGGCGGGTGCGCTCTTCATCAAGGCAATAGCCGGTGGCGATCAGGACTTTGACGGCCGGATTGATGGCGCGGAGTTTTTCAAAGCATTCCAGGCCGTCGATAGCGGTCATGGTGAGGTCGGTAATGACCAGGTCAACCGACGCCGAGTTCGATTTGTACCAGACGATCGCCTCAGTCGCATTAGTAAATATTGACGCCGTATAGTCCAGCCACGAAAGCAGTTCGAAAATCATTTCCGCGATTGAGTGGTCGTCGTCGATCACCATGATGTGCGCTTTGCGGGGGAGCGCTCCGTCAGCGCATGGCGAGCCGTCCGGCGCGGTTTCCTCCCGGCCGTTACATCGGTTGACCGGGAGATACATGGTGAAGGTGGAGCCTTTGCCGGTTTCACTCGTTACCTCGATATACCCGTGGTGGCTTTTGACCGAACCGTACACGCTGGCGAGTCCGAGCCCGGTGCCCCTGCCGGCCTCCTTCGTCGTAAAAAAAGGCTCGAACAGATGCGAGAGCGTCTCTTTGTCCATGCCGGCGCCCGTATCGCTCACCGAAAACCGCAGATAATATCCTTCGGTCATTTTATAGGGCCGCGAGGAGGCGAATGCCGTGTCGACAAAGATATTATCGGTAGCAAGGGTAAGCGTACCGCCCGAAGGCATTGCATCGCGCGCATTCAGCGCAAGGTTGACAATGGCGTTCTGAATCTGTTCCGGGTCTCCGGTGACTCCGGCGTCGCGGGCATCGAATTTTTGGATGATGGCGATGCCTTTTTCGAGGCTCGACTCCAGCAGATTGACGATATCGTGAATGATCTCGTTGAGGTTAAACGATATGACCTGCAATTTATTCTTACGAGCAAAGGTGAGCACTTTCCGGATCACCTCGGCGCTGCGCTGCGCCGCCGAGGAGATCTGGTCGGCGTACCTGGATATTTTATTATCATCTGCCGGGGCAAGCTGCCTGATCAGTTCGCTGTACCCCGAAATGGCGCCGAGGCTGTTATTCAGGTCATGGGCAATGCCGCGGGCGAGCTGGCCAAGCGCTTCCATTTTATAGACCGCGCGCAACTGTTGCTCCATTGCCGACCGTTCTTCCTCGACGTGCTTGTGAAATGAAAGATCACGCAGAAAAAGAGCTGTCGCCTCCCGAGATTCCCCGGCATTCTGGAGGTGGCACAGCGTTATCTCGGCGATCCGGCGCGTAACCTTGCCGGTAACAAGGGTTGAAATGAAAGGATCAAGCGGTTCCCCTCTCGTAGCACGGGAAAGGTTTTCACTGAAAACCGCCGCTTCTTCGGGTACGATGAAGTCCAGAAACGACCGCCCGTATGGAATTATCGGATTTTCCGTAGTAATGAGAAGTGATGATCGTGGATTCATGTAGATGATTGAGCCGTTGCTATCCACGATTACCATAGCAACCGGCGACCGCTCTACAAGGGTGCGGAAATCAATAAAATCTGACAGAGCATTGTTCATCGCACAGGCTTTCCAAAAACAGTTTTTCTGGAAAACGGCTTGGAATAGTGACGGCCGTCCTCCGGACACGGGGTGATCTGCATATCATAATATTGTATCCCTGGTAACGCAAGCGTAGAACTAAAAACGCCGCTCTGAGGGAGATAATGGGTCGGTTTGAGGAAATACCCTGGCAGGAAATAATCGTGTAATCAATTTTCCTGTTTTGACGGTCTGGGAAACCAAACGGACAACCCCGATCTCACCCCGTAGTCTCTGGAAAGTGACAACGCTCCGGCTTTCCATCCCGCGCTCTTTCCAAAAGTTTCAACCGAGAGCAACAGGTTGCGGGTGACAGCGGCCTTGAGCCCGAGAGAACCGGCCATGCCGCCCTCGGCCCTGCGGCTTTCAAACCGCAACCCTTCAGGCTGGAACCAGACGTCGAACTCAGCCGATCCATAGAGGCGTATGCCTTTGCGCAGCAGGGGAAGGTCGTCGACACCAAAAGTGACGCCCGGGAAGTAGCTGTAGCGGTTCATGAATGAGTGGAGCGTGCCGTACAGGTTCCAGTCGCGGATTTTAAGAAGCACGTCGCCGTCGACCGCGAACCCGAAAGGCGTGAGGTGGTGTACCACCGCCGCGTTCCAGAAAAGCGTGGTCGAGGAGTCGGCGTTTGCCTGTTCGAACCGGTTGACCAGGAAAAGCTGCGGATTGAACACGTTGAGCCAGCAGAGGATCCCCTGCATGAGCAGATAACGGGACTCGTCGTCGCTCAATTCACCGTGCTTGATATAGCGGTCGATGCCGGTTCCCGAGGGATGAACTTCCCGGTCCGCATAGGGCTCGCCGGGCCGGAACAGATCATAAACCCAGGCCGTGAAATCGATGCCCAGAATGTCGCGCTTGGCACTATCGGTCCCCTCGCGCCGTTCCATCTCCCGTGTTACCTGGTCGGCATAAGGCATTGAGCTCATGGTAACATACGAGGCCGCCTGAAAGGTATTTGACACCAGGGTCAGCCAGTCGATCGAGGCGTCGGTGCGGTTGAAAAAAAGCTCTTTTCGCAATGAACGTACCAGCTCGATATGCGCTTCGTTTCCCGCCGCGGCAAGCCGTATCATGTCCTGCGGGTGGTCGCGCTTGAAGGCTACCAGGTTCTCGTCACTTACCCGCGAAACCGGAATGGCGTTGCTGAGCAGGTTGAAATCGTACACCCCGTTGTGACTCCTCACGCCATGCTGGCGCAGAACGGCGCGGTGCCACTCCTCGTGCATCCAGGAGTAACCGCCGGGGAGCGAGAACAGGGCTAGTTCGGAAAGCGCCAGGCCGAAGGTCAGGATCGAGCGTTTCGTACGATCGTCTTTGCCGGTATAGGCATAGTATGCAAGGGTATAATGGATTGCCTGGGTCAGGTCCTGGGTCAGCGACAATGACTGGTACATCGACGGGAATGATTGGCTGCCGAGTGTGTTGAACGGGTAGTCATGGAGCGGGATGTCGTACTCTATCCGCGAGATGCCAGCAAGGGCTTCGGGCAGGAGGGGGGGAATGGGGAGTGAATCCTCAACCTGAGCCGTCAAATGTGAGAAAGTCATGATTAAAAAGATGGATGCAACCGGTACAAGGGCCGGTAAGGTTCTCTGGCGGGAATGATTCATCAGTATGCCTTTCAGGGATGACCGGTTAAAATAGACGATGTACGGGGATAAAGACAAAAATGAGTGAATCGGGTTCATGAGTATCTAAATACGACGAGCGCTCCTCTAAATGATATCGCGTCCTACCGTCAGTTAGTCCTACTATGCGACCCTTAATAAACGGCATTGCCTCAGGCTGGATAATAAGAATAAAAGAAGGAAATGGGAGCTTGCATGTATGTATCTTATCAGTTTCACTAACGGTGATACGCGTAAAATATGAACGACATCAGCATGGTCCATCCCGCGCGCATCAAGCACCTCAATGACCGCCCCCCCCGAACCGGTCTGTTTGTCGTTTACTGGATGCAGCAGTCGCAGCGCGTCTCCTGCAACCATGCACTCAATTACGCCATCGAACAGGCCAACGATCTCCATCTTCCGCTTCTGGTGTTTTTCTGCCTGACCGGCGGTTTTCCCGAAGCCAACCTTCGACATTACCGCTTCATGCTCGACGGCCTAGCAGACACTGAACGGCTCCTGCGCAAACACGGCATCCGTTTGATCGTGCGGTGCGGCGATCCGGCAAAGGAGGTCGCCCGATTTTCACCAAAGGCCGCACTGGTAGTAACCGATCGCGGGTATCTCCGTATTCAGCGTGCCTGGCGCGCAACAGCTGCCACCCTGCTAGGCTGCCCGCTCATACAGTTGGAAACCGACGTAATCGTACCCGTTGAAGAGGTGTCGGGCAAAGAGGAGTATACCGCTGCCACGATCCGACCGAAACTTCATCGTCGCCTCGCTGAGTTTTTTGTCGCCCACCCGTTGCCGCGAATCATGCATACATCACTGTCCCTGGGCGGAGATTCCCTGGATCCCGGTCAACCGGATGCGCTCTGTTCCAGGTTGCGTATCGATCGCACGGTATCACCCGTCACCTGGCTCATGGCAGGAGAGACCGCAGCTCATGCCATGCTCGACCGTTTCGTGCGCGACAAACTCGACCGGTTCGCCACGCTTCGCAACGATCCGGCAGAGGATTTCCTCTCGAATATGAGTCCGTACCTTCATTTCGGGCAGATCTCGCCCTACGCCATCGCACAGCGGGTTCTCGACTCCGGTTCCCGGTCAGCAGAAGCCTACCTCGAAGAGCTTTTTGTCAGGCGCGAGCTGGCCATGAATTTCGTCTATTACAACGACCGATACGATTCCATCGACAGTCTGCCCGCCTGGAGCCGCAGAACGCTTCGGGAACATTCGATCGATGAAAGGGAGTACCGGTATACCCTTCGTCGGCTTGAACGGGCGCAAACGCACGACCCCTTCTGGAACGCGGCGCAGAAGGAGATGGTGGTGCGTGGAAAGATGCACGGCTATATGCGCATGTACTGGGGAAAAAAGATACTGGAGTGGAGCGCGACGCCCGCAACCGCCTACCGAACCGCGCTTCTGCTGAACAACAAATACAGTCTTGACGGTCGCGATCCGAACGGTTTTACCGGCGTTGCCTGGTGCTTCGGCAAGCATGATCGTCCATGGGGTGAACGAGCTATTTTCGGTCAGGTCCGATACATGAACGACAAGGGCCTGCGCAGGAAGTTCGATATCGAGGCGTACGTGGACAAAGTCTTGCAATGGGAAAAGGAGCTTACATGAAAAAAACAGTGATCGTCACCATTCTGGCAGCTTGGTCATGCGCCACACTCGCAGCGGCCGGATCACCGGCAGCGCTCTTTGAAAGCGGCATTGCCGACTGGGACAGCGCCGTGATTCGGGAGGCGTATGCGCGGTCGGTACAGGAAAACCCTGCCGCCGCCTACCTCTTTAAGGCGACCTGCTGGTGGCGG
>JAFGOU010000410.1 GCA_016926315.1 Chitinispirillaceae bacterium | reverse complement strand
GTTCCGACGAAACCCACGTGACGCTCAGGTAGCCTTCGCGCCGCAGGAGCGTTTTTAACGCCCTACCCTTTTCGATGTCCGGTTCAAGCAGCAGGATTTTTTTACCGTCATGGACGTCGTATTCGGCGAGTGTGACGATGTCGCCCGAGAGTTCGTCCATGGTTATGATGCTGAAATCCCGCGGTACTTCAGGCACCGACGCTTCATTGGGGGTGCTCTTTTTATAAAAGGCATTGATCGCCCGCTCTACTTCAAGGCGTGGTGCAATGCTGAAGGCGAGGCGATGGTGCTCGAACCGTTTCTGTTCGAGCCGGATAAAACTTTTTATCTGATCGGGAGCGCTGATCGCGATGGTGATGAGATCGTTTTCAGCGTCGAATTCGAGCGGGAACGCACGCCATTTTTCCGCGAGATCGGGCGGCAGAATGCTTTTACAAAAGGTAGATGGCGGTTTCTGGAGCAGCGGACGGTACGGCATATGGTGCAGTTCGGCAAGGCACGCGCCGAGCTGTTCGAAGGTAAGGAGGCCAAGGATGACGAGCGAATCCTCAAAGGAGACGTTCCGGTCGAGCGCGTAATCGATTGCCCCCGAGATCTGCTGCTCGGAGAGAAGATCGTGGGAAATCAAATAGTGCCGGATCTGGGCATCATCTTCGAACATACGTTCTCCCGGCGGTCAGGCCGTGAATTTCGCCGCTTCCTGGGGCGACACGATGTCCCGCTCGACCAGCGACCGCACGTGGCCTTCAAGGGTCTGCATGCCGATCGCGGAACCGGTCTGCATGATGGTCGGCAGTTGAAACGTCTTTGCCTCGCGGATGAGGTTTTTTACCGCCTGCGTGCAGATCAGGACTTCGAGCGCGGCAACGCGGCCGAGCCGGTCCTTTCTCGTCAAAAGCTGCTGTGCCATCACGCCGCGGAGCGATTCGCTGATCATGGTGCGCACCTGGGCCTGCTGGTCCGCGGGAAAGGCGTCGATGATACGGTCAAGTGTTTTTGACGCGCTTGAGGTGTGGAGCGTCCCGAAAACGAGGAGTCCGGTTTCCGCGGCGGTGAGCGCCAGGTGAATGGTTTCGAGGTCGCGCATTTCACCCACCAGCACGACATCGGGGTCTTCCCTGAGGGCGGCCCGCAAACCGCTGGCGAAGCTTCCGGCATGGAGGCCGATCTGCCGCTGGTTGATAACGCTTTTTCCGCGCGGGTAGATATATTCAATCGGGTCTTCGAGGGTGATGATATGCTCACACCGTGTCTTGTTGATCTGGTCGATCATGGCGGCGAGCGTGGTTGTTTTACCGCTGCCGGTCGGTCCGGTCACCAGAATGAGTCCGTTGCGCTGCTGGGTGAAGGTCCGGACCGAATCGGGCATCATGAGTTCGCTCAAGGTCCGGATCTGGTTGGGGATGTTCCGGAACGCGGCCGCGTAACCGTCCTTGTCGATATAGATATTGCAGCGAAACCGCGCTTCCCCGGGAAGTTCATAGGCAAAGTCGAGATCCTTGCGCTCGCGGAAGTAGTCGATGCTTGTTTCGTCAAGTATTTCCAGGAGAAGTACTTCGGTTTCCTTGGCCGAAAGGTCGTGGTATTTCGCCCGTAGCATCTGGCCGTTGATGCGAAGCACGGGCGGATTTCCCACGGAAATGTGCATGTCCGAGGCATCGTGCTGGAGCATCAGGCGCAGGAGTATATCGATTTTGGCCATGCTGTATAGACCCTGAAAAGGTGCCGCACGCATCCGATGGCGCCCGGAGCGTCGCACTGTATTGTACAATACGAGGGGGTTGATCGGCAATGTAAAGGACGGCTGTCAGCGGACCAGGACCAGCTCCTTTTGCCGGTTGGAAAGCCACTGCGCCCCGGTCCTCGTGACCAGGGCCATGTCCTCGACCGTCATGATGCCGCGATCCACTACCGTCGCGCGCGGCTCCACGGCAAAGACCATGTTCTCTTCAAGCCGCTTGAAGGGACGCTCGCCGTATTTGTCCCACGCGGGTCCGAGCAGCGCGGTACCGTCATGGGCGAACCTGCCGACCTGGTGGCCCAGCGCATGGGGGAATTCCTGGTAGCCGGCGTCGGTGAGCGTTTTCCGCGCCGCGGTATCGACTGCAATGCCCTGTACGCCCGGCCGCATGACCTGGCGCGCGGCCTCCATGCTCGCGATGATGTCGTCGAACGCTTTCCGCACCGGCGCGGGAGGGGTGGTTTCATTCTCCTGCAGCACATAGAAACTTCGCTGCATGTCCGAACAGTAGCCGTTGATTTTAACGCCGAAATCCATGTTGAGCACATGGCCCGGCTGCACGGTGCGGCCGGTGGGGGAGTAGTGCGCCTCGGCAGTGTCGGGTCCGGAGAAAACCGCAGGGCAGGTGGCGCGGTCCCAGGCGGTCTGCAGCCCCCGGCGATCGACCTCGGCAAGCATGAAAGCCGCGATCTCCTGTTCGGTCCTGCCTGGTCTGATAAAGGGCGAGACCATGGCGAAGATCTCCTCAGTCCTGGCGATCGCCTCTCTCATGGAGTCAAGTTCAAAGGGCGATTTGCGGCCGCGAAGAGCGGACACGATCCCTTCGGCCGACATGAGCCGGCCTTCCATGCCGATCTGTGACAGAAGGTCCACAAGCGTCAGGTACATGCCGTGGGTAAGCCCGTCGCAGATTTCGCTCCCTTTTGAAAAGTTGATGGCGATGCGTTTTGGATCGATTTTTTTCATGCAGTCGAGAAACGGCTCTTTGAAACTGGTAAGGAAGCCGGTCACGGTGTCGAACGCGCCGGTTTCCTCAACGCTTTTGACGTCGTACCGGCCCACGATGGCGGTCTTCCTCCCGTCTGCACAGATGATGAATGCGGAATGCCAGGTGACCGGAGCGGTAATGAGGAACGGGAGGACCGGGTCGCCGTTTACGCTGCTTTCGCGCGTGAAGGTGATCCAGCAGTCAGCGTTGAACTCCTGTAACAGTAAGACGGCCTGAGCGGTTTTTTCGACGATAAGCATGATGGAGTTTCCTTTGCAAAGGGGTGACACAGGAAAATAGGTGCATGACCGGCAGTGAGTCAATGCACATGCGAACGCAGGATCAATTCGTGGAAAAGAGTCGCGGGAAAAAGGTATTTTCACGGTATCATGGAAACGACCTCGCCCGAATCTCTTTCCGGTCCGGCGGCGCGCGATGGCCTCGATTGCCTGGGGACCGGCACGGTACTGCTCGCACGCGATGTGCTGCAGGACCCCAATTTTATCGCCACGGTGGTGCTCGTCTGCATTTATGCCAAGGAGGGCGGGGCCTACGGGCTTGTGCTCAACCGGCCGTCTCATATGCCGCTTTCCGAAATGTTCGACGGGTTCAGAGATCGCGACCTTTCCCGCGAGATCTGCATCGGCGGACCGGTACAGCAGGACGAGCTGCAGATTCTGCAGTTGACCGACGACCCGCAGCCGGAATCGTTCAGGGTGGCGCCGCGGTTGTTTCTCGGCGGCAAATGGCATGATGTGGACCAGATGCTCGAGCAGGACCCTGCTTCGGCGCGGCTTTTTCTCGGGTATTCAGGGTGGGCCGCCGGCCAGCTTGAAGGAGAAATAAAGGCCGGTGCATGGGACGTCTACCGGGTAGACCTCGAACAACTTTTCCAGAACCCCCAGCGCATGGTGTACGCATCGGTTGCCGATATCGCCTCGTACCTTGCATCGATCGCTCAGTAAAAGGAAGCGTAACGACTCAGGTCCCTGTCTCGTTTATCACGGTACTGCCCACCCCACAGACCGTGCATTCCAGTAGGAGACCCCTACTACTCTTTACCCTGCCATCACCTGCCGGAATGATCGATAGAATCGCATCGAACAATCAGTAATGCAAAGGAATATAAAGGCCATAACAAAGTGCCAAATAAAAAAGGGAGTGGGGCAGGCGGGCGCCTGCAAACCACTCCCCAACAGAGAACATGCGGTGAGGCATGTAGGTAAAATAAATATAAGAGAATTTCTGGAACTATGCAACTTATTTTTAATAAAAAGAAGGGGTATCCACTTTGCTCAGCATGCAAGAGAATGGTCACTCCTGCGAAAGAGAAATGACCTCCCATGCTATAAATAAACACCAATCTACAGGGTCTGCAAGACTTCGCTTGAAAACCCGGCACGCCGATGGCGCGACACTATGGAGAGATGGTGGTATCAGGCTTTTTTCCTGCGGATCGTTATCAGAAAAACGCCCCTATCCCTTAAAAAAGGAGGCCTTATGCAAAAATCCCTGTTCTGTTTCCTGCTATCGTTATTTCTAACTGCCGCAATCCAGAATTCCTATGCCGCCCAGCCCGTAAAAACTATTTTCTTCAACGGGAAGAATTATTACCTCAACGGCATCAATGTTCCCTGGAATGCGTTCGGGTCTGACGTCGGCACCCACTACCAGTGGGGCGCGCTCTACAGCCCCTCCTTTTTTACCACCTTTTTCCAGGCGTGCAAGGGCAGCGGCGTCAATTGCGTCCGGCTCTGGATCCACTGCGACGGCCGCTCCTCACCCGAATTCGACGATAACGGCCGGGTGACCGGGCTGGACACCAATTTCCTTTCGAATTTCGACGACCTGCTCAGAATCGCGCGGGAGAACAACGTCATGGTCATGCCGTGCCTCTGGTCGTTCGACATGACCAAGGATTACACCTCCACAGCGGGAAAATACGCGGGAAAACACGCCGACCTGATCCAGGACACGGTCAAGACCCGCTCCTACATCAACAATGCGCTCATTCCCATGGTGCGCCACCTTGCCAATAGCTGCAACCTTGTTGCCTGGGAGATAATCAACGAGCCTGAATGGAGCATCAGCGGGCCGGGAAATACCACCCCCCAACAGGTGAGCGCGGCTGAGATGGTCCGCTTCTGCGCCATGATCGCCGAGGCGATCCACCTGAACTCGAGCACAATGGTCACGGTCGGCTCAGCCTGCCTCAAGTGGCACTCGTCCCGCCAGCCGCCGGCAGAGGCGCACTACTGGAGCGACTCCTCGTTCAGGGCGAACTACAACAAGCCTCAGGCGTTTCTCGATTTTTATCAGATCCACTACTACGACTGGATGTTCAATGCGGACTGGGGGTATGACCCGTTCCAGGCGACCAAAACCCCGGCCTACTGGAAGCTCGACAAACCGACCATCGTTGGCGAGTCGCCGGGGATGGCGGGAAACTATACGGTCAGGCAGATGGTGGATGCTGCCTTTGCTAACGGGTATGCCGGCATCATGCCGTGGTCCTACTTCGCCAACGACGGTCACGGCACCTGGGACGCGTGTAAAAACGAACTTAAGGCATTTCGCGACGCACACCCGGCCCTGGTCGATTTTTCGTGCGGTCCAAGTCCGGTGGTGGAGCGCAGTGATAAGGCCCCGACGACCGCGGAATCGGTTGCATCGGCGCACCGGGTGGTCCTGTTTACCCTCCAGGGAAAACAGCTCTGGTCAGGCGCGCCGGCCGATGTCGCGAGGTCTGCGCCAACAGGTCATGGCGTGCTGCTGATGCAGCTTAAAAACCGTGATGGCCGGGTGGTGGG
>JAFGOU010000409.1 GCA_016926315.1 Chitinispirillaceae bacterium | reverse complement strand
GGTCGATAAAAGACGTCAATCTGATGCTGCAGGAAACCACGGTGGAGTTGTAACCGGCCAACGGCGGCGGTGTGCCGTTTCCCCTGAAGCTCATCAATGTAAAGGCATGGTCAATGAAAACGTTCTATGGAGTCTGTGTGGCGGTCGTTCTGGTTCTGGTGGTCATTACCATGGTGCTGCGGAGCGAGTCCACGAGTTTTTACGGGATCGCCGACGCGCAGGAGTTGATCATCAATGACGAGTTTCCGGTTGAAATACGGAAAATCCATGTGATTCCCGGCCAGAGGGTGAAGTCCGGCGACACCCTGGTGGAGGTTAAACGTCCCGATCTCGATTTGAAAATCGCCGAGATTAACCGGCAGTTGAGCGAGCTGCGTACGCAGAAAAGTGCGCATGTCAACCTTTCGAAGTCGGAGGTGCTCAGGTACAAGGCGCAGCAGGAGGCGCGGGTGAGCGAACTCAGGGCGCAGATACGGGAGCTGGAGGCGCAACTTGAAACCAACCGGAAACTGGTCGCCGAGCTCAGAAGCATTAAAAAAAACGATCTCGGAGCGGATGAGGACAGCGAGATGACCAACCCGGTTTCCATTAAAATACAGCAGTTGCGGCATGAGCTGGAACTGACCCTCGATACCCTGCAGACCGGGATGGGACGCCTGACCGACCAGTTGTCGTATGCCGGTGAGCCGCTGGGAGAAAAGGTGAAAGGCCTTCAGTCTGAACTGGACCTGCTCCTGGAAGAGAAAAAGAGGTCATCAAAGACCGTTAAGATCGACGGATTGATCGGTGCTGTTCATTTTAAGGAAGGCGAAAAGCTTTCGCCGTTTACGTCGATTATGACGGTACACGCGGAATCGCCGTCCTATGTCAACGGGTACATTCACGAGAACGCACACAGCCAGGTTGCCGTGGGACAGAATGTCTCCGTGAGTTCGCTTGCCGATAAAAAGGAACTCGTCGCCGGAGAGATCGTCGGCGTCGGGGCGCGCATGGTCGAATACCCCGTCAGACTGCGGAAATCCGCTGAACTGCAGATGTGGGGCAGGGAAGTGACCATAAAAATCCCCGAAGCGAATCCATTTTTGCTTGGCGAAAAGGTATTAATCACCCTGCGTGACCGGAAAAAAACTGCAACCGTTCCCGACCTTTTCATGGGCTTGTGGGGGCAGCGGGCCTATGCCGCGGATAACGCCGCGGCCCCGACGATAGACGGATTACCGGAAATGAACGCTCCGGTGAAGATAAAGGAGTGCCGTTTTGAAGGAATGCCGATCGAGGCTTCAGGGGTCATCTACCTGGGCGATCTGAAAAGATATACCGTTATTTCCGATGACACCCCGGAGAACAAGCCGCTTGTTTACCTGGTCGATTCCGACTGCAGAATCACACACAAAGCGATCGTTCAGGGCCTCGACCGGATCAATGACATGGAGTGCATCTGCCGGGATGAACAGGGGGCCATTTACATCGCCGCATCCCAGGGCGCGAACAGGAAAGGGAAGCTTCCTGACGCACGGAAAATGTTCGTTACGATCAAGCGGAAGGGCGAGTCCTTCAAGCTTGACGGAAGAGTGCGACTTTCGGACTGGTTGCTGGCAGCGGCGGGGCGCGCACCGCAGGAACAATGGGCGCGTTTCGTCACCTCCGCAATAACGGAAAGCGCCATTGATATCGAAGGCGTTGCGGTACGCGAAGGAAAGGCGTATTTCGGTTTCAAGCAGCCGTTTCTTGACGGGAAGGCGGTGATTCTCGAAATCGCTCCCGTCGGCGCGATTTTTAAAGCGAAGGCCGCCGCCGATATACGCCTGTGGATGACGGTGGATTTGACTGACCCGGAAACCGGAGCGGCGGGAGCGATTGCGGACATGCAGTTTTCCGGGCCGGACCTGTTCCTGTTGTCCAATCCGGAAAATGGCAGTGCGGGGGGTATTTTATGGCGCTGTTCGCGGGATGAACTGCCGGTAGCGGTATGGCGAACCGGCACCGGCAATCCTGAAGGATTTGCTTTCAACGACGATGGGAACGCGCTGCTGGTTGTTTTTGATAATGGTGGCTCATCGACTTTTTAGAGGCTCTTTTCCGGGAATACCGGGTTGGCCGCCGGAGAATGATATGAGCAGATTTTGTCGACCCTTCAAGCTGGCATATCGGTTCCGGCAATGTTCGGAAAGGCAAAGGATGGAAATGGACCAGTTACTGAAAACGACTGTTTTGGCTGCGACAACGGCAGCGGCATTTTTTCTGCCTGCTGTCGCCGATGGGGTCTCCTTCAAGACACTTCTGCTCAGCACGCACGACGACCGTATGGTGCAGAACCGCGAGATGCAAAGCGATTTTCTGGCAAAGGGAGCGTATTCCGGAATACCCTTCATCGATGATATCGAGTTGCGTTTTCGAAACGACGCTTTTGATATCAACATGATGCGGTACACGGTCCGGATTCGGCCGCGCGGCATTGGAGAAACTTCTGCTGCGAAGCGATTTTATGAATCGGTTGCGGAGGGGAGCCGATTAAAATCCCGGGTATACCGGAATACCGTTCTTAAAGAACGGTATATGCTCGTCATTGAATTTCTGGAACAGCAGGACGCTCACCATCTGGCGGGAGAACTCGCAGAGCTGTACACCGACAAGATCAAGGTGATGGAAAGCAAGTCGCAGACCACTGATTTCGAGCTCGACGAGCTGGTTTCGGCGGAAAACACGTATACCAAAATCAGAATGCAGATGTTCGAGACCGGCAAACTGGTGGAGGTGTCAAAACAGAAAATCCGCTCTCATATCGGCGATTCGGGTTTTTCCGCGTTCGATACGGCAATGCTGGTGAATATCGATTCGGTCATCGCGCTGGTCGAAAAGGACGCATGGTTGCTCGATACCAACAACCTGTACCTCGAACAGTATCGGCGGATGATCAAGACGCGTGAGAGCCGTTACCTGCTTGAAAAAGCGGAGGGGCGGCAGTATGTCAGTTATTTCGGTTTCGCGTACAACAACGGGGAGATGCTCGAAGAGATGGTCAGGCGTGAAAGAGACCGTGAGTATAACCTGAATAACGCCTATTCGCTGGAGCTCGGGATCAAGATTCCGGACCTTACCATGGCGCGTCATGATATCCTCAGGAGAAAGATGGATTATATCGCCGAACAGGAGAATTACGAAGATCTCAAACGCCAGCTTGATGAAAAAATGAATAAGGACCGCGAAGACCTGCGCGCGCTCAGCGAGCAGTACCGGTTTCTCACGTCGCGGGAGAGCGAAGTGGATGTCGTTTCCTCGCTTAAAAAGTACCTTCAGATGAGCGGCGTCGATCCGCTCCTGCTTCTGGCGATCAAGGAAAGCGTGGTGAAAAACCGGATCGACATGTCGAAGCTTAAGTACGGCATTATGAGGAACTACATCCAGGTCATCGACATGTCGGGCGAGCTTTCCCGGGAGCCGCTGAGAAACTTTCTTTCTCAAAACCGGGAGGTCATGGAACCGTGAGCGTCGTGACCGGCCCATCCGCACCCCTCCCATCGCCGCCGGAAATAAAACAGTTCGAAATGCCGTCGGTGCTTGAGCGTTTTGAGAGCAAGTATACCATTCCCTTGTCCATGGTCGATCGAATATCCGACTTTATCGGGCCCTATTGTTCACTTGACAAGTATTCCGCGATCACACCGGGCAATTTTTACCGGGTCAACAGCCTTTATTTCGATACCCCGCACTTTCTCTTTCTGCAGCAGCGATTGAGAAAAGTCGAAAAGCGGTTCAATATGCGCGTCCGGTCATACGGCGATCATCCGGTCATGCCCTGGTTTCTGGAGATCAAGCAGCGCCGCGGAGATGTTATCAAGAAATTCCGTTCCCGGTTACGATCAGGCGACCTGAAAGAGATCGTCCAGGCACCGGGACCTTTCGCTTTGGAAGATGACGATGAAATGCAATTTGAAAACAGGGAACTGTTCCGCAGGACTGCGCACCGGTATAATGCCCGGCCCGTCGTGCTCGTGCAGTACGTTCGTAAAGCCTATGCAGCCGATTACGATGATTATGCCCGCGTTACTTTTGATATCGGGCTGCGTTATATGGCACAGAGCGACTATTCGCCGGTACCGCTCGAAAACGCCATGACACCCTGCGACGTCCAGGGCTGTTTTGACGGGGGCTGCAACGTCATTCTCGAACTCAAATGTTACACCTCGTTCGTACCGCTCTGGATGGTCGATCTGGTCAAGGCATTCAATCTGAAACGACGCAGTTTTTCAAAATACGCGAATTGTGTCAGGCCGATGCTGTCACGGTTCAGCGGCAACGAAGGGTTCCTCAGGGAACCGGTGCTGGCAGAAATCCTATATGAGGAGGAGTAATGCGAAGGCAACGGCATAAGCAGATTTCATGTCCCTCGGCAGCGGTCCTGTCCTTGATAGCCGCCTGCGCGATCATCAATCCTCCCGATCCGCTTCCCGATGTACGGCCGGAACTCCTCGCTCTTCGCTGTACGGAGGTACATTACAATCCTCTTGGAACCGATACCAATAACGCGCAGGAACACGAGTTCATCGAGTTCAGGAATACCGCAGATTCGGCAATCAATCTTGACGATGTGGCGATTACCAACGGCGTCGATTACGCCTTCCCGGCCGGTACCCGGCTGGAGGCGGGCGGGTATATCGTTCTTGCGTCAAACACCACCTTCTTTACCGCCCGTTACGGGTTCGCGCCGTTCGATATTTACAGCGGGAAACTGGATAACGCCGGTGAAAAGATAACGCTTAAAGACCTGAAGGCGGACAAGGCATTCCTGTCGTTCACCTATAACGATAAAAGCCCCTGGCCGGTCCTTGCCGACGGGGAGGGATGGTCTCTCGTGTCGGATTCCCCGAACCCGACCGGCGACCCGGACAACGCGTCGTACTGGCGTTCCTCGTTCAAACAGCACGGGTCGCCGGGAAAAGACGACCCGAATATCATCGTTGTCAATGAGGTGTTGACCCACACCGATCCGCCACAGGAGGATGCGATTGAGTTGTATAACCCGAACAATGATCCCGTGGACGTCGGCAACTGGTTTCTTACGGACCGCAAGGGCGATCCGATGAAATACTGTATCCCGGCGGGAACCACGGTGCCGGCCAATGGGTACCTGGTGATAACTGAGTCACAGTTCTGCGCGGACCCGGCGCTTGCGACCTCATTCAAGTTAAGCGAGTACGGCGAAGAGGTCTTTCTTTTTTCCGATTCCACCGGGATGCGCAGCAAAAGCTATTATCACGGATTTGTTTTCGGCGCCATCGAAAACGCCTTTTCCTTCGGTCGTCATGTCACCAGCACCGGACTTGAGGAGTTCGTGGCGCAGAAAGCGCAGTCTCTCGGCGCGGTAAACAAGGGGCCGCTCGTAGGGCCGATCGTCATCACGGAAATCATGTATCATCCTTCAGATGATCTCAGTGACTATCTTGAGCTTAAAAACATCGGTGAATCAGAAGTGCTGCTGTATGATGCGCGGTTTCCCGATACTACATGGAAAATAGACGGCGTAGGATTTGCTTTTCCCGTGAATGCGACGATGCAACCGGGAGAAGTCGTCCTGGTCGCTTCAAACGTGGTTACGACAGATGCGTTCCGGTTAACCTACGGGGTGCCTGCCGGAATCCGGATTTTTTCGTTTCCCGAAGCGCTCGGTAACAGTGGTGATTCCCTGTCACTCCTTAAACCGCTTGAACCCTATATCGATTCCACCCAGGGCATGGTTACGGTGGTACCGTATATGCTCAGGGAAACCGTTGTTTTCAGTGATGGCGGGAAATGGCCGTTAGAGGCAGACGGGGATGGGCTTTCGCTGCACCGGATAGATCCTGCCGCCTATGCCAACGACCCGGCCAACTGGAAAGCGGCCGACCCGACCCCAGGCAGGTAATCCTTTACCTTTCGAGGCGGTGCATGAGGGGGTATTGGCAATCAAGCGCCGTGCATTTTATTTTTTTGTCCGTTTGGAAGGACGCTTCGATTTGTTTTCCTGCGCGTTGCGCGCCTGCGCGAGCAGCCGTTTTGCCTGAGGGTTCGAAGGGGAAAGCGTTGTCGCTTCGCTGAGTATTTTTATGGCTTCACGGGTCTTGTCTTTGTCGATAAGAATCTTCCCAAGCTCGATGCGGATGTCCAGCCGTTTGGCGTCGACAGCGGCCCATCGTTTGAGCAGGGTGAACAGCCGGTCGTTTTGCCCGAGTTTGCGGTAGCAGGCGGCAAGCTGTTCCATGACGGAGATGTTTTTGCGGTAAAGCGTGTGGGCGCGCTCGAAGGGAGCTATCGCGCTTTGGCAGTCGCCCTGCCTGACGTAACAGGTCCCCAGCATGGCGTGGCATTCGGCATCACGTGATAACCGTGACGCGGCGGTTTTGAGGGGAGTGATGGCGCGGTCGCATTGTTTGAGGGAAAAAAACAGCCGTCCCAGTTCCAGCCACATGCTACCGTCTTTCGGCTCGCGGGCAAGATAGGTCTGGAGCATCTCCACGGCTTTTCCTTTTTCATCAAGGTCGAGATAGGTTTGAGCGAGGAGTTTGTTCATCGCGGCGGGACATTTCGGCCGGACGACCATACGCTCAAGCACCTGACTGAGGCGTCGTGGTTGTTTCCCTTCCACATAGTATGTCACCAGTTTTTCGTAATTTCTCAGGTCATCGGGAAATTGTGCGGTGTTGATTTCATACCGTTCAGCGGCCCTCCGGAACAGTTTCTTCTTTTCGTGCAGTATGCCGATATGGTACGCGACTTCCCGGGCATCGGCCGGTCCGGGGAACATCAGGTATCGTTCATACATGGTCGCGGCTTTGGACAGGTCGCCGGTTTTTTCCGCGGCGATGGCCGAGAGTTCCACGATTTTCCGGTCGCGCGGCTCCATGGCGTATAACGATGCAAGCACCGGCACGGCCGCATGGTATTGGCGGGTTTCGCACCATGCCTCGGCAAGCATAAGGAGGACCTCCTTCGTGGCGGTCACCGACCCGGCGTGAATGTCCAGAAGGTCGAGAACCTTCTTCCAGTTTTTTTGGGCATACATGATCCGTGCATAGGCGAGCGACACCTCGTAATCGGGGTAGCCTTCGTCAAGATATCGTTTATAGGCGCCGGCCGCCCGCGTCCATGCCTTCCGTTTTTCAAAAAGGTGACCGGCCTTTGAAAGTGAACCGATATGGGCCTTGCGATCGAGTTCGAAATGGGAGACCAGATACTCCGCGGCAAGGCTGTCATTGCCGGCGCTGAGATGGGCATCGGCGCATTTCAGTACGATACGTTTTTCCTGCGGGGACAGCCGATGCGCTTTGGTATAGGCGTCGGTCGCCTCCTTCCACTCCTGCCTGGCGGCATAATAGTCTCCGATGGGTTCCCAGAGAAAGGCAACGCCCTTGTCGTGTTTCTGCACCTGCTCAAGAAGGATGCGGGATTCGCCGGATTTGCCGAGTTTGAGTTTAACGTAGGCCAGATAGTAATGGGCGCGATAGTCGTCCTTGTTCATGGCGATCAGGGAGTCGTACTCCTTCTCAGCCTGGATCAGCGAATTGAGGGAAAAACTTGCGGCGGCGATTTTCCCCTGAAGCGAGGTGGAATTCCCGTGCCGTTCGCGTTCCCTGAGGTAATAATCAAGCGCTGCCGTGGTGTCCCTGCTCATCAGATAGGCGTCCCCCAGCAGGCTGAATACCGCAGGGGGCGGGTTTTGCTGCGAAGTAACGATGGTCGTCAGCCGGTACTTTGCCGTCTGCGGATCCTTTTTGCCCAGGCTTGCCCTGGCTATGGCAACGCCGCAGGAGGTGTTTTCCGGCAACACCCCGCAGACCTCGCGGAAACAGGACTGTGCCTGGTCGAAAAGTCCTTCACGCAGCGCCGCCTCTCCCTGCCGCCACAGGCAGAAAAGAGGGGATTTTTCAAGAGCCAGGATTTTGCCGTATGCTTCGGTACTCCGACGGGGGACGGCGGCGCCGGAATAGGACTCGCCATACACAATATCGCCCGCGCTTTTATTGTTCCGATACTGAACGCACAACGATGGCTTGAGGAAGAAACGGACCTCCTCCGGTGAGAGCCGCTCACCGGCAAGGGCGCGAAACGCGGAAAAAAAACAGGAATCGATGACGCGTCCCATGTCATCCATACCGCAACTGATGTTGATGGAGACGACAGGAGCTCTTTTTATGAAATCGTCGATCTGGAGGTCGAGGGTAAGGGATTTCCGGCGGTAGTCGATTTCAAATTTGTTCTGAAGCAGATGCGTGACCTGCAGCTCGCTGGCGATTGATCCATACTCCGGAACCGATTTTTCCTTACCCGTTTTTACCGGAGAGATGTAGCGGGCAAGCGTCGCTCCGTGGATGGTATGCAATGAGGTGCCGTGGTCGAATCGGAACCGTACCGCCGCGTCGAGAAGCGCATAGAACCAGAGGTTTTTTTTACGGTTCTTTTCAGTTCCTGCATCAACGGGATGGGCGATAAGCAGGAGCGGGGAGGGAGGCGGTGCAGGAAAGTCAATAACCTCCTCCTCCTGGGCGAAAACATTGAAGGCGACTGCTGATAGTAATAATAATGTTCGCGTGATCAATTTCATACATGGCCATTCGCAAGACAGGGGGCGAGCACTGGCCCGCTGCCGCCGGAATCGTGTTGTAATGAACAGGATGATATAATGATACCGGCTGGAACCCGGATATTCCAGGGGAATCCGACAATGACTCGAACGGTATGGAACTCGGCAACCGTTGTGGTGCCGGGATCATGCCGCCGTTTAAATAAAAATAACTTCCGGTAACAAAAAAAGGTATTCAGAATCCCTCAAACTCTTTCCGGAATTCCTCCAGCGCGGGATGTTCACTGGCGCATATTTCGAAGATCTCTTTTGCCTGACCGGTCTTTCCACAGGCCTTTGCGGAATCGAGCAGATTGAGAAGCTGGTCGGATTTTGACGGGTTGATTTTAATCGCCTCGACAAAAAGGGAATAGGCGTCTTCGTACCGCTGCTGGTAGTAGGAGACGACACCGAGCCCGGAAAACGCCTCGGCGCTCGGTCCCTCCTCGTCATTTGACTTGAGATAGAGCCGCGCGGCGGAATTGAGATTGCCGGCATCGAGCTCTTTGTCGGCCTCGTCGATGACGGGACTGAAAAATCCCAGTGCAAGGGCGCGCGGGGTGGCGTACATATCGCTGCCGAGGTCGCGAATGGCCTTGAGGATGAGCCGGATCTCCTCGTCCGCCGGATTGAGGGCTGCCGCCTGTTCAAAGCAGGGAAGGACGTCCTGCACTTTTTTCAGCTTGATCGCCGCATCGAAAAGATTGACGAGCGCATCGGTATAATCGGGGCGCAGGTCGACCGCTTTTTTGAACATGACGTAAGCATCCTGCCATTTTTCCCGTTTCCACGAGAGCGCGCCGAGATTGTTGAACGCGTGGAAATTCGACGGGTCTTTCTGCACGATGTCAACGAGTGTCTCCGCCGCGAGGGGAAGATCGCCCTGTTCGATGAGCGCCTCGGCGCGCGCGTTCTGACCGGCAAACGGGTCATTGTCCGGCGGGACAGGGTCATGAACGTTCATAAGCCTCCTGTGGTTCGTGATGGCGGCGGTCGTAAACGAGGACGGTCCCCGCGTCTGTTTTTCAATATACATTCGTCGGTTTCCGGAGAAAAGACTGTTTTGCAATGGGTGGCAGCACGTTTTTTTTCGAAGCCGCGTCACCATCGGCGGTAATCTTTTTTTACGGCAAAATAGCCGTGGGAATCAAACTGCATATCGTATATTACGCACATGAAACTGCTTCCCCTTCACCGAAAATTTATAATTGTCAACCAGGGTATCGTATCCACGGTATTCAACTTTTTCCTCAACATGGGTATCGCCTGGTTCCTCTACCGTTCCCTGGAAAAAGTCCCGCTCTGGGGTTCGCTCAGTATCGGGTTCGATACGCTGGCGACCTCGTTCGTGCTGCCGGCCCTGACCTGCTATTTCATCGCCGTTACCATCGGGATTGCCGTGCGAAAGGGCTGGATGCCGGTTATCGTTGATTACCCGCGGACCGGCATTGTCGGGAAGATCGCCGGACTGCCGGTCGTGGCGCAGGGAGTGGTGCATGGCGTCGCAGGAACGGCGCTTCTCGGCGTTCCGGTAACGGTCTGGTTCGTTTTGACCGGAAACGAGTTTCTCTCCTTCCACTCTTTCCTCTGGTTTAAGGCGTCGTATGCCGCAGTCCTGTCGCTGGCCGTTTCACCGGTTATCGGATTGTTCGCGCTTTTCAGCAGGACGCAGAAGTAACCTTTTACCGCCGCAGCATCCGATGACGCAGTAACGGAAGGGGCCGCCGTTCAGGAAGTGCTCCTGCGGCAGGAAGTGCGCATGCCGTCGGGTGCGGCACGTTCCGGAGATCACCAGGAGCTGGAAAAAAAGGAAATACCGCGCCACCGGATGAATGTATATTTTCACCTCGCCGGCAAGGGGGGATGACGTCACATGCTCAAAACGTACCAGATCAGTGGCGGCAGGATCGTCGAATCGGACGACGAGCAGTCCGTTATCCACTTGTATATCAACCCTGACGATCAGGAAAGGAAACATCTTACCGGCGGCCTCAAGGTCGACGAACATACCCTTCTGTCCGCGCTCGACCCGAACGAACTTGCCCGCATGGAGTTCGAACCGGAACACACCGCGATCATCATCAAACGCCCGAAACGGTACAGCGCCCTCGACAATTTTCTTTTCAAGGTCGAATCGATCGGTCTTTTCGTGTTCAGCAACCGGCTCGTCATCGTCATTTCCGAGGAGATACCGCTTTTCGACGGCAGACAGTTCATGCAGATCAACTCCATTCGCGACGTCATTTTACGGTTGATCTACCGCTCCATTTTTCATTTCGAGGAGCACGTAAAGGTGATCAGCATGTGCAGCGAAGAGCTGGAAGGCGAGATCAACAAGGCCACCGGGAACCGGCAGCTCATCTCCATGTTTACCCTTGAAAAAAGCCTGGTTTATTATCTCAGGGCAATAAGTTCCAACGGGCGCGTTATCGACAAGCTGCGGCTGAACGCGGCAAAATTCGGCTTTGAACACAACCACCTTGAGTTTATCGAAGACCTGGCCATCGAAAACGCCCAGTGCAACGAACAGGCGCAGATTTATTCGCAGGTGCTTGCCAGTCTCATGGATGCGCGTGCGTCGGTGATCTCCAATAACCTTAACCTCATGATGAAAAACCTCAACGCGTTGGTCATCGCGGTCGCCATTCCGAGCTTTTTCGCCGGGGTAGGGGGGATGTCGGAATTTTCGGACATGATCGGATTTTCGAACTGGAAATACGGTTACGGCCTTTTCGTCTGCACCATGGTGCTTCTGGCCCTGGTCATCTTCATAGTGATCAAGAAATCAGAGAAGCTCTGGTCCGAGGACCGGAGGAGAAAATAAGCCGGATTTCAGGGGAACAGGCAGAGCAAAACAGGATTACCGGCTCGACAGCGGAGGAGGCCGCAGTCTGCCGCGAATTTTCGCGGAAACCGGCTATTTCTTCAGGCACTCCTCACGCCAGCAGCACTCCGTGTATTCACATTTCGTTTTTGTCCTGAAGCAGGGTGAAAAGCCCTCATATACCTGAATCTGCCGTATCAGTTCGGTGCGGTCTGCCGGGAGCGCGGTAATTCCGAGCTGTTTTGCCTTTGACCGGACATCAGCCAGTTTGAGCATGCTGATCCTCCATGACGTTGAGGTGAACCCAAGATTTTTTTATAGAATACCATCCGCGGGATCGGCAGGTCAACTTTTTTTCCATCCTCCGGGAGGAGCGAAGGCGGCGTGGAGGCCGTGTGAGGAAATGATCCGCTGGAAGCGTAGCTTTTGCGAGCTACCGAATTTTCTTATCCAGCTCCGCCGGGTTAACCGGTTTTTTACCTTTGAATTCCGTCGTATTTCAGTTGCTTATGACGGGAACGGCATTTTATTTTAAAAAACTCCGTCGCTCTTCTTCCCGAGGGCGGAATACCCGTTCCCCTGCTGCCGGTCGGCAGAAATTTTGAAATCTTATCGGAGGGTGCATGAAGAAATACCAGGCTGCTTCAATTCGTAACGTCTGTCTCCTCTCTCACGGCGGCGTAGGCAAGACATCGCTCCTCGAGGCCGCCTGTTTTACCGCAAAAGCAACGGCAAAGCTCGGCAAGGTCAACAACGGAACCAGCATTTTTGACAACCGTACCGATGAAAAAGAACGCAAAATCACCATATCCACCCATCTGGGGTTCTGCGAGTGGAACGACCATAAAATAAACTTTCTGGACACGCCCGGCTTTCTCGATTTTCTCGGTGACGCCAAGGCCGCGTTGCGCGTCGTTGAATCCGCGGTACTGCTCATCGACGCCCAGGATGGTATCCAGGTCGGCACCGAACTGGTGTCGCGCCTGGTCGAGGAAGTCACCGTGTCGCGGTTGTTTTTCGTGAACAGCATGGACAAGGAAAATGCCGATTTCGAAAAAACGCTCTCCAGCCTCAAGGAGACTTACGGCACCTCGGTCGCACCGCTTACCATTCCGATCGGCAAGGGACCGGATTTCAAGGGCGTGATAGACCTGATCGCCAGGGAAGCCTATGAATATGCGAAAGAGGGCTCCGGTAGCGGAAACAAAACGGCAATTCCGGCGGACATGAGCGGCATGGTTGACGAAATGCGCCAGGCGCTGGTCGAATCCGTCGCCGAGTCCGACGAAACGCTCATGAACAATTTTTTTGAAAACGGCACGCTCAGCGACGATGAGCTCAGGAAAGGTCTGGCGATCGGGGTGAAACAGGGATCCATCCAGCCCCTCTTTGCCGGATGCGCCACGGGTAACGTGGGAGTGGACCACCTGCTTAACGCCATCGCTGCGCTGTGCCCCGCCGCTGACCAGCGCAAAGAGGTGGAGGTGGTGCAGGATGATGAGAAAAAAATGGCGACGTGCGGGGAATCGGGCCAGCCGCTTGCATTCGTATTCAAGACCGTTTCCGAAGAACATCTCGGTGACCTGAACCTGGTGCGCGTCTTTTCAGGAAAACTGTCAACCGGCAATGACCTGCTCAACGTGGGACGCAACAATACCGAGCGCATAGGGAACATGTATTTCCTGCGCGGCAGGGAACGCACCGATACCTCCGAAATTCCCGCGGGGGACATCGGCGGCCTGCTCAAGCTCAAGGACACCCATACCAACGATACCCTTGCCGATAAAACGTGCGGTTTCAGGGTCTGCCCGACCGTTTTTCCGGAACCGCTCGTCAGCGTGGCGATCGCGGCGAAAAACAAGGGCGACGAAGACAAGCTGTCGGTCGGCTTTACAAAATTACATGAAGAAGACGTCACCTTTTCGTACAAGTTTCACGGAGATATCAAGCAGTCGATCCTTTCGGCAATGGGAGACATCCAGATCGAAGTGCTGCTCGACAACCTGAAGAACCGTTACAAGGTCGAGGTCGAACGCAAGCAACCAAAGATTTCCTACCGCGAAACCATCACCAAGCCGGTCAAATACGTCGAATATACCCACAAGAAACAGACCGGCGGCGCCGGTCAGTACGCCCGGGTGTTCATCGACCTCGAACCGCTCCCGCGAGGCGGCGGGTATGAATTCGTCGACAGGATCGTGGGAGGCGTGATCGACCAGTCGTTCAGGCCATCGGTTGACAAAGGGGTTCATGCCAAGCTGGACGAGGGCATTCTCGCCGGATATCCGATCGTCGATGTACGCGTATCGCTGGTCGACGGAAAGACCCATCCGGTCGATTCAAAGGACATCGCGTTTCAGGTCGCGGGCCGCGAAGTGTTCAAAAAGGCGTTTGAAATGGCAGGTCCGATCCTGCTTGAACCCGTGGTCGACCTCAGGGTCACGATTCCCGACGAATATACCGGCGATATCATGGGCGATCTTTCTTCCCGTCGCGGCAAGATCGGCGGCATGAATCCGGACGGCAAGTACCAAACCATCGTGGCAAAGGTCCCGGCAGCCGAAGTCCAGAACTATTCGTCCACGCTGCGTTCAATCACCCAGGGCCGCGGTTTTTTCACCAAAACCTTTTCCCACTACGAAACCGTGCCGGCCGAACATGCACGGAAGATCATTGAATCGCATGCAAAGCAGGAACAGGCAGGGACTGAATAGCGGATACGAGCCTTCCGGGAATGGGACGGATGGTCTTGTCCGCCCCTTTTGCCGAGAAATCCTATGGCACGACTGAAAACGATCGAATGGGCGGACAGCGCCGTAAGGATCATTGATCAGACCCTGCTGCCCGCCGAACTGGCATACGAGCGTATCGAGACCGTGGAGTCGATGTGGCACGCGATCAGGAAGCTCAGGGTCCGCGGCGCTCCCGCCATCGGCATCGCCGGCGCGTTCGGCGTCTATCTCGGGGTTCGCGGGCTCCCGGATACGGCGCCTGGACGAGAATTCGCCGAAAAGCTTGCCGGAACCTGCGATTACCTTTCCTCCAGTCGCCCCACGGCGGTCAACCTTTCGTGGGCGATCAACCGGGTCAGGGACAAGGCGCGGATCATGCTCGACCAGGCGCTCCCTGTCGCCAGCGTCAAGAAACGTATCCTCGATGAAGCAATGGCGGTTCTGGAGGAAGACCGGCGCATGTGCCGTTCCATCGGCGAGCATGGCTACACATTGCTTGCCGGGACCAAGGCGATCCTGACTCACTGCAATGCCGGCGGCCTGGCAACCTCTGAATACGGCACCGCGCTGGCCCCGGTCTACGTGGCGGCGGAGAGGGATGTCTACCTGCACGTCTATGCCGATGAAACCCGGCCGCTTCTTCAGGGCGCGCGTATTACCGCTTTCGAGCTGCAGCAGGCCGGGATTCCGGTCACGCTCATCTGCGACAACATGGCCGCAACCGTAATGGCGCGGGGTCTTGTTGAGGTGGTGGTCGTTGGCGCCGACCGGATAGCGGCAAACGGCGATACCGCCAATAAAATCGGCACCTATGGCATCGCCCTGCTTGCACAGGCGCACCATATCCCTTTCTACGTCGCGGCGCCGGCGTCAACATTTGACCTTTCCCTCTCCTCGGGCAAGGAGATCCCCATCGAAGAGCGGGACGCTTCTGAAATCACCTGCGGCTTCGGCAAAAGGACCGCGCCTGAAGGGATCGATGTCTTTAATCCCGCGTTTGACGTCACTCCCGCCAACCTGATTACCGCATTTATCACCGACAGGGGCGTTATCAGGCCGCCGTATCTGCGGCATCTCGCCGCTCTGTCTGCCTGACCTTTCCATGCTCACCGGTATCGTCGTGCTGTTCGACTACATCCACGGGACCGGCTTCATCGCGCCCGACGACGGCTCGGAAAGGGTCAGGGTTCTCTACCGGGAGATCGACCGGGAGGGATATAAAATTCTGCATGAGGGACAACAGGTGGAATATGAACTGGTTAGAACCGCCAGGGGACCGCGGGCGGTGAGAGTGAGGCCTTTGCCATTTGCATGATCCGATAGAAATCCGGGTAACCGCATGCGTATAGGGAAAAAGTAACATCTCGATCCTGAGCCGGAGACTGGATTAAAGATCAAGCCTCATTTTGTATCCGTGAGGCTGCGAAATAGTTCCGGTCATGTTCTGATCGCCATTTCCGGGCAAATTTTCTGATCCAGAGAATAGCGGCGAACTCCACGTCGACCTCTTTGCCCGTTGATTCATGCAGGAGGTGCTGGTATTTCTTGATCTCCATTATTTGCAGATAGTTGTCCATGACGTAATCCCGGTGCTGTGGCTTAGGTTGGTTATATAAAAAATATCGGCAATACAGGCGGAAAGGTTAAGCGATTAATTTATGGTGAAAATAGCTGACGGATGATCGTCGAGCATTGCACGTGAACAGTGCCGCGGAGCGGAATTTCTTAACACCCTGGTCACCACCCTGCATTTTTTTTTGACAAAAGCGTTGAATATTGATATATTAAAATTACAGAATATTGCCGCTCATCCGGCAGGGGATCGTAAAAATGCAGGATTCAACGGAGGTGCCCGGAAATGGTAAGTAACCCGTTTAACTGAGGGGAAGATATATCTTTAAATCAACGGAGGCATGTATGAAAAAGATCCTGGTTTGTTTACCATTTGTTGTTGTGGCGGTATTCGCAAATCCCATCGATCCACGCGTGTTGCCGCTTATTTCCGAAGTGTTGGTTCAGAGCCCCACTCAATGGTATATCGAGTTGGATATGAGTCAAGGAGGATTGGGGGCCAGGGCTTGTACCACCTCCGCCTTTCGTCTTCATATCGCCTCACTGAAAAAAACGTATGATCTGAAGCTCTATGTAGAAAATGGTGGCATCGCGGTAATCACCCCCGCTTCGTTACTCCCTGCTTCTCAAATGGAACAGAAGACGCTTGCTCCTTTCGATACCATTACGATTAGTGATACCGCCAACCTTAGAACCTGGAAGTTTCCTGTCAGGCCTGTTTTAGCCGGTTTTTCTTTGTATAACGAAACCAGGGTAAGCACGCCCGGAGACTGTCCTAATCCACTATCGACCGACCGGATTTCTATAGGGCTACGGGGAAATCCGCCCTTCATTTACACCAACCCCTTTATCAGTGAAGTGTCGATACCGGATGGTTCGCATTGGGTAATAGAACTCGATAGCCGTCAGATGGGACGCTCCCTTGCCACTGCCCTTCCCTGTACGCTCTCGTATTTCAGGTTGCAGTTATCCAATTCCTCGATACCCTATCCGGTTAAGGCTTTTTTCGATACCAATGGCATAGCCCTGCTGCGACCGGGTGAAATGGTTTCTGGCTCCTCCGTTCTTGTTGATCTTTCTTTTCCCGTCAGAATCAACCTGCTGGATTCCGGCTGGAATTCAACGCTGCACAAGGGGTTGTACTGGCAGTTTTCTATCAATGCACCTGTCGATTCCCGCTATACGCTGATAAACGGAGGAAGCGTACAGACGGCGCGGACCAGCATCGGTACAAGGACAACCTATTCGACACAACATGAGCTGTATTTTGTAAATAGTGCGATGAACCCTGTTTACGACGTATATATGTACCTTCCCGTGGTGAAAACTTTTTACCTTTTACCCGGCTATATTCCCTACACAAGAGTATGCATGTCTTTGGCGAAGCGAGAAGTTGGCGCCATGACCGTTATAGGTATAGATATTGGCAAGGGATATCAAAAATATGGTCTTTGCCGAACTCCGTTGCCCGCTGATTCCTGCGTAACGGAAGAGGCCTTCATCGGGGTTCAATGGGAGGGACGCTATCTGGATGAGGAGGTTGTTAAAATCGATACCATAGTGATGCCGGATGAGGTAAAGGTGGTCGACGGTAAAAACTCGCCGCCCGCTGGCAGTCAAAGGTTTTTTTCTTTTCAACGGAGTCGTCAACAAATCCTCTTTACTGTTGGTTTTTCTGAGAAAGTTGCTCGTGCGCAAATCGCTGTTTATTCACTTGATGGCAGGTTGATAACCATGCTTCCGATCGGTCCGGTGGCTGTTGCCGGCACGTATACCTGTGAATGGCGCCATCAGAGATCGGTTTCGCCGGGTATGTATGTCGGTGCGCTTCTGATCGATGGCGCAGAAGTACAATCGCAGAAAATTGGAGTCTGGTAATTGACAGCCGTTTATTCATGGAGCATACTCCGTTTTATTTCCACGCTCTTTGGCGCGGCGTTATTCTCGGGGCAACCGGCTCACTCATGGAACGCGCAGGCGTTTTCCTTTTTAAAGGAAGAGGTCACCTTCACCATCTGTGCGCCAGACACCATTGAGGTGCAGGGCAAATATTGGTTTATAAATAGAAACGACGACAGCGTTTCGACCTCCATTTTTTATCCCTTTCCCCTTGGTGTCAATTCATGCTTTCCGCACAGGATTGCAGTGAACAGGTTTAATAAGCCCAAGGCCGTTCCCTTCCATTCCATGCCGGATGGAATCGGATGGCGCCTGGATTTGTCAGCGCATTCCGTTGATTCGGTTTGCGTCGAGTACCGTCAAAGGGTGAAAAGGGGAGTTGGAGAGTATATTGTCAGTACGACTAAACTCTGGAAATTACCTTTGCAAAAAGCCGATTTTAAAATAAGGGTACCAACGTTCATGACATTGTCCTACTGGTCATTTATGGCGGACTCATTATATACCTCGGGAGATACCGTAACGTATTACGCGCATTTCGATTCCTTCTTTCCGGATAGTGAGATGGTAGTCCGTTGGCATTGGTAGCGCAACATTGTACCGTTACAACGGGTCAACGTATGCCACGGCAGAGGGGGGGGTGTCGATCCTGCAATGAAGATTCCATCATAGTTTAATTGAAACACTATGGTTCACCGATATATATATGTTTATGAAGGTGCGGTAACAGGAAAATTTCTAACGATGGATCTTCCTCATGGTTGTATGCCTCTGTCAGACGTAAGGTAAAATACGAATAGATAAAGCGGTTGTCAAGCGAATCGATTATAGTATCTCGGAATGAACGGCTTTGAATAATCCTTCCGGAAAAGTATCAGTCATGGTTACCATTGGCGTCGGTCCGCACGACCCATGCGTTTCCGCCGGAGTTTCCGGTGCAAAGATAGCCGTTTTGGGCGGTACGGGCGATTGAATAGAAAAAGCCGTTCCCGTTTTCCGGATAGAGCTTCTCCCACACCCGGTTCCCGTTCTCGTCGATTTTCAGCAGCCACCCCTTGCTGCCGTTCAAACCGGCACAAATATAGCCGCCGTCATGCGCCCTGGTGATCGCCGCGAAGTATTCAGGCTGTCCAGCGACGCCATGCTGTCTGGTCCATATCGAATCGCCGCTGGCATTTACCCGCATGATATAGCCGTTGGGCATCCAGCTCGATGCCGATGCCGCGACCATTATGCTTCCCGCACAGTAGGCGCCGCCGTCAGGGACCATGATAACCGAGGAAAAACCAAGGCCGTTCGGACTGCTGAAGGTTTTTGACCAGGCGAGGGTGTCGCCGCTTTCGGTGATTTTGCCGATCCATGCCAGGCCGCTGGAGGTTGAGGTGGGGAAATAGGTGCCGACAAAAAAATAGCCGGCATTGGCGGCCTGGGTGATATCGGCAATATAGTCCCGCGCCGGGCCGCCATGCGTTTTTTGGCGCAAAAAGGCGGCATTCGCATCAACGGTCACGAACCAGGCGTCGCCGGTAGACCATGTTCTGTCCCAGTTGTACTCTCCCGCGGCAATAAACCCTGCGTTGTCGCGCTTTGCCGTCATGGTCGCAAACCGGTCCTCCCGTGCCGAACCCTGGTCAAGGATATTGCCCACGGAATTCAGCGTTTCATCGATTTTTGCCAACCAGCCGTTGTTCGATCCTGTCGTTCCGCAGGCGACAATACCGCTGTCGATACAGGGCAGCAGGTCGCTGATAACCGCTACGCCTGAAGGCAGGTACCGTTTTTCCTCGACGCCGCCCGGGGTCAGTTTCAGCAGCGCTCCTTGAGACCCTGCCTGGCCGCCGATATAATAGGCTCCATCGGCTGTCTGAATGCCGGCAGTGAAATTACCGAGCCCGAAGGTCGCGGAAAACGTATACGGCCTCCAGATTACGTTGATGCGAATTGAGTCGGTGCGGAGCGAGCCATCCTTGAGAACAGCGTAAAGTCGGACCGTTCTGCTGCCGGTGGTGGAAAACGGATGGGTACACCAGACCGTATCGCCGTTGTCTATTCCGCCCGCCGCAATCGTGAAGGTCGTCTCGGCGTCCATCGACACCAGGCAGGTATCGACTAAATTGCCGAATAACACCGCCAGGCCCACATACACCGTGTCTCCGGCGAAAAAGGTGGTGTCTGGATTGTCGATCAGCTGGGATTCCTGGATAAAGAGGTTGATCCTGACAATTTTCGGGTCCTGAAAAGGATTGACCGGATCGGAACAGGTGGCGAGCAATAAACAGACAAGCGACGAAAGAACGGTAAATGCGGTTTTTTTCATGGAGAACCTTTGTGCTAATGACGCTGTGGCAGCCGGTGATGTTAAGGGTACCTCTAAAAATTCATTTTCCGCTACAGCCCGCTGCGAATCCTACCGCGCGGCGTTGCGCTCAATCGCCGAATCGCAGCGGATTCGCCTCTTTCGCGCGCCTGGCGCAGCGAATTCTCGCTGGGCCTCGCGACGAAACTGAATATTTAGAGGCGCCCTTAAGATAATATATGAACCTCAATCCGGTGAGTCAAATAAATCGTGGTACATCTGAAACCCTCTGCCGCCTGTCTGCCTTGATTTTTCCGCTGTTCTTTCCGTCAGCCGCTCCGAGGATGTATGTTTATCCCGTCACCCTTTCAGGACAGTGGGATCATGGATCTGCCGCTTATACCGGCCTTACGCTCCATCGAAGCGCGGGAGGGCACGTTCAACCCGACCGTTCCCGCATTGAGGATCGTGTGCGGCGACGATGACGAGAGTGTCTGGACCGCCATCAACCGGCTGGCGGAGGAGATCGGCCGGATGGCCGGTCGTAGCATTGATATCAATCCCGGCAAAGCCGGCAACGATCTGCCGGAGATCGTGATTCAATCCGGTGCAAATATTCATTCCGAAGAGTACACGCTTGACATCGGTACCTGCCGGATCCTGATCGAGGGGCAGGGGAGCGGCGGGACTTTTTACGGTATACAGACCCTTCGCCAGATCATGCGGTCCACCGGAACCAACCTGCCCTGCTGCCGTATTACCGACGGTCCTCATTTTGTAATGCGCGGTTTTTATCACGACGTAACCCGTGGTAAAGTCCCCACGCTCGCAACCCTGAAATCCCTTGCCGATGCGCTCGCCTATTACAAGATCAACCATTTGCAACTCTATGTCGAACATACCTTTGCGTTCTCGCACCTCCCTGAACTCTGGAGCGGTAAAGATCCGCTGACCGCGGATGAGATCCGCGAGCTCGACGAATATTGCAGACAGCGCCGGATCGATCTGGTCCCTTCGCTGGCCACTTTTGGCCATTTGTATGAGCTGCTGCGGATCAAACGGTTCGAGCATTTAAATGAGCTCGATATCAGGGCTTCCGAGCTTCCCCACTCCCTCTGGGACCGGATGGCGCATTATACCATCGACGTTTCGCAGGAGGAGAGTTTTCTGCTGATCCAGAGCATGCTCGACGAATACCTGCCGCTGTTTTCCTCCCGTTTTGCCAATATCTGCTGCGACGAAACCTTTGATCTCGGCAAGGGAAAAAACCGGGACCGGGCGCAGGAGATCGGTATTGGCCCGTTATACGCCTCGTTTGTCACCAGGCTCTGCGACGTGGTCCGGTCGTATGATAAAATACCCATGCTCTGGGGCGATATCGTTCTCCACCATCCCGAGGTGATTTCCAAATTTCCCGAAGATACGGTATTCCTGAACTGGGCCTATGGCGCGGACGTGACGCCGGAGGCCACGGAAACCTTTTATCGCGCCGGTGTGCGGCAGGTCGTCTGCCCGGGGGTACAGGGATGGAGCAGGTTTGCGAGTGATATCACAGGCGCATCGTCGAATATCAGGCGAATGGCGGCGTATGGGAAACAGTATGGCGCCATGGGAATGCTCACCACCGACTGGGGCGATTGCGGACATGTTAATTTCCTCGCCTCCTCGTATCATGGCATGGCGCTCGGCGCCGCTCTCTCCTGGGATCCGAAGTCGTATGCCGATGATTCCGGTTTTGACCGGGCTATATCGTTCCTGCAGTGGGGCGACCGTTCCGGGGAGATTGCCATTCTTTTAAGGGAACTGGGATCGCTCTGCTTTTTTCATTTCGGCAACCTGTACGCCATGGTCAATAAACTTGATTGTCCCTGGAACCGGGAGCAGGAGGTACGCGATTCAGACCCCGAGCTCCTGTACCGTAATCATGCGCGGGCAACGGCCATCGCCGACCGGTTCAGGCAGCTTTCGGCAAAGCCGGAGTTCGCATCATGCGCCCAGGACCTTCGGGAATTTATCTGGAGCGCCGAAGCGGTAAGCTGGACCCTTGCCCTGCTGGCATGGGTTAAAAGGGAAAGGTTCGGACAAAAGGAGTGCGGAGAGCTGTATGGAAACAACGAGAAACTAGCCACTCAGGGGGCT
>JAFGOU010000408.1 GCA_016926315.1 Chitinispirillaceae bacterium | reverse complement strand
TCGGCGCCGCCCGGCAGCATGGCGAGGCCGAAGTCCGCAAGTTTTACCTGTCCCGAACGGCTGATCAGTATGTTCGCTGGTTTGACATCACGGTGAATGATGTCGCGATGATGGGCGGCGGCGAGCGCCGAGGCGGTTTTTTCCATGACGCAGAGCGCGGATCCCTGCGAAATCCTCTGTTCGAGCGCGTCGCGCAGGGTCATGCCGTCAACGTATTCCATGACGATGTAATAGGAGCCGCCAAAAAAGGCGTAATCGAGCACCGTGATAATGTTGTCGTGTGTCAACGAAGCGGTCGCCTCTGCTTCGCGCCGGAACCTGACGATCTGTTCGCTGTTCTGCTGGCGCAGGGGAGCGAGGCATTTTATGGCAACCACCTTGCCGAGCGATTTCTGCCGGGCACGGTACACCGTGGCAAAGCCGCCCCGCCCGATCTCCCCCTGAAGCTCATAGTCGCCCAGTGAAAAGGCCATCAGCGCCTGCCTGCCAGTGTCCGCGCCTGCCCGAGCCAGGACTGGAAATGACGGTTTTCCGGTTCGAGCGCGGCGGCGTCGATAAAATGCCCTACTGCATCGTCGTATTGCCCGCGTGCCATGCACAGGGCGCCGAGATTGAAATGTGCCATCGAGTAGTCGGGCTTGAGGATAAGCGTGCGGCGGTAGCAACTTTCGGCGTTTTCAAATTCACCCTGCTCGTGATAAAGCGCGCCGAGCATGTTGTACGCCTTGAGCAGCGTGCTGTCGTAGGCAATTGCCTGACCGATGCGCAGGATCGCATCGTCGTCGGCGCCGATTTTCTTTTGGCTGGCGCCGAGGTTGTAGTGGAGGATCGCGAGCGTACGGCGGACTTCACGTCCGGTATCGAGGTGGGCCGCAACGGTAAGATGATAGATCGCATCGTACCAGTCGTCCGGCCCTGCGAGCCCGAGTTCCGATTTATGCATCGCTTCGGCGGAGAAGCTCATGCCGAGTCCGTAACGGGCGGCAAAATGGCCCGGTTGTTTCTCAACGATGCGGGAATACGCCGCGCGTGCGGAGATATAGTCGCCGTTTTCAAGCAGGGTATTGGCTGCGGAGAGCCGGCTGTCCCGGCAGGCGGACATCAAGATGGCACAAAAAAAAGCCGCTGTGATGACGAAGATCTTCTGTTTCAAGGCATTCCGTCCGATCGATGAAAACGAGGCCTCGAGCATCGGCTATAAAATACATCGGAAGTTGCGCCGAGACTATATATTAGACGCTCCGGAGGGGTAATTGCGCTCGGGTGGGAGCCGGAAAAAAACGCCGGGGCTTTCTTCCCCGGCGCCTTCATTAGAGCACTGGATTTCAAAGTTACTGTATCGCGCGCTCCCGCGATTCGACCTTCTTGCTGAACGGGATCGTCCGCTTTTCCGTTCCCGCGGACTTGGCGAGCGCGGCCTTCTTCGCAAGACCGTCCGGCGACATTTCGAACACATCACCACCATCTGCGTAAAAGATCGCCTCTTCGTCAGGATCAAGGCTGGCAAGGTAGAACCCGTCGTCGTACAGCGTTATGGTCTTGACGATTTTGACGCCGTTTTTATAGGTCGTAAAGGTATGCCGTCCCGCCGGAATCAGGTATATCGACCAGTACTCCTCAAGCGGCACCGAAGCATGGGCTGTCACCGTGCCGAGAATCATGTCCGCACCTATGGTGTAACCGTAATCCGTGCTCAGCACGACGACCATTTTCGTGGTCAGGTACCAGTTGCCATACTCCCACTCATCGTCACTGAATAAAAAGGAAAAATCGTCGTATCCGTCGCCGTTGAAATCGGAGCGCACGTAGCAGGGAAGATCGTAGGGATTGTAGGGAAGATCCCGGGGATAGAGATAGTCGTCGTACCGGCTGATCGTTGGGGAGTAATAACCGCGAACGCGCGGCGACAGCAGCTTTTTCACCTCATACGGTATGGGGAGCCATGTGTCGACATATGCGGAGGGGCGGACCACATCGTCATCCCTGTCGCAATCACCGGTTCCGGTGATCGAAACACCGCAGCCCATTGCCAGGAGCGCAACCGCTAAAACCGCCAGATTCCTGATTTTCATACCTGCCTCCTTCATGGTTTGTCTTCTTGTCCGGCAATAAAGAAAACAAAATCCATGCCACCTCAGCAAGTTGTTGATATTGAAGAAGAAGATGGAATGTAACAGGAACCGTCATGACGCCGGGATCGGGAGGGAGTTCTCAGCTAAATGAGTACAGGGAGAAACGATATTTCGTAATGCCTTGAGTTTATATGCGGATACGGTGGGACAGAGAAAACGGGAACAATTTCCCGCACCGTTTTTTCAGCACCGTAAGCATGGCATGGCCAGAGATCGCTGCGCCTGATTGGCCCCTCATTCCGGCTTTAAACAGGGCAGAAGCGATCATTTATCCGAGCTTTACCATCAGCTCGTCCGACACCTTTTCCTTGATCTTTTTCTCGATCACCGAAACGAGCGTTATATTCGAAAACCCGCATCCGGCACAGTGGCCTGCAAGGCGGACGTAAACGATATTCCCTTCGATATCGATCAGTTCGCACCCGCCGCCGTCCTGTGCCAGGATCGGTTTGATGTCGGATTCAATGACCTCGCGTACCCTGTCGATTTTTTGGAGAGTGGTCAGGCGGGCGGGGGAACGCTTCGGCGCCTCTTTTACCGTGCCCCTGATGCGGTCGATGATCCCCTGGATCTCTTCAATACAGCCGCCGCAGCCGCCGCCTGCTTTGGTATAATGCGTTACCTGATCGACCGTGGAAAGGCTGTTTTCCCGTATCGCTGCTTCGATCTCGCGGTCGGTCACGCCAAAGCAGGTGCAAACGATCTTGCCCTCTTTGAGGGCCGGTTTTGTTTCCTTTCCCCCGGTCTCGTAAAACCGGATAGCCGCATCGAGCGCTTCCTGTCCCATGACGCTGCAGTGCATCTTTTCCTTTGGGAGACCGTCGAGTTCCTTGGCAATGTCCTTATTGGTGATCTGCCTGATCTCGCCGAGCGTTTTCCCCTTGCACATTTCCGTAAGCGCGCTTGCCGAGGCGATGGCGCTGCCGCAGCCAAAGGTCTTGAAGCGGATATCCTTGATCCGTTTGCTCTCGTCGAGCGTAAAGGTCAGCCTGAGTGCGTCGCCGCAGGTGATATTTCCGACTTCGCCGAACCCGTCGGGATGGTCGATCTCCCCCACATTGCGGGGGTGCAGGTAGTGGTCGCGCACTTTTTCCGTATAGTCCCACATACGTGATTCCCGTCATGACTCCGGTATCAGTGCCGGTTAAAGAAGCTTCTCTTCGGGTATGGTGGAAATGCCGAAGAGTCCCCTCATATTTTGTTCGAACGCGGTGACCGTTTTATTGATGGTTTCGGATTCGACCGGTATCCGTCCGGCAGCAACGCGGGCATGCCCGCCGCCGCTCCCGCCCAGATTTGTTGCCAGCTGTTCCGCGATCACGCCGGCAGTGTCGTGCATCTTTGAACGAATGGAAAAGAAAATATGGTTTTTAAAGACCCCGCTGCATACCATCCACTCAAGCCTTTCGAGGGTATGAAACAGGTCGGCCATTTCAGCGACATAGTCAGGCGTTGAGACGTTGCCGAGGTAGGTGTACCCGAAGGATTCGGAGGTCGTGGTCGATTCGACCGCGCGGTGCAGGATCCTGAAAAACTCCTCGTCCCGGTCAGGATTTTCGATGCGGGAGAGCAGCCGGTGGTCCATGATGTCAAAAAGCAGCCGATAGCACTCCACGTCTTCGGCAACGTTTTCACGGCGCATGTCGCCCGTATCGGTTTTAATACCGTAGAAGAGCGCGGTTGCGAGCTTGGGAGTAATGGGACATCGGGCTTCAATCAGATATTTGGTGATGATCGTCGAGGTCGCGCCGAATTCCTTGCGAATATCGTGAAAGTAAGTGGCGTCATGGGGCGGCTGGTGCGGGTGGTGGTCGATAACCGCGTGGATGGTGGAGTCGGACGGCAGCGGTACATTTCCTTTTCCTGGAAAACAGTCGACAAGAATGATCCTGCGGTAATCTTTGATTTCAGTGAGCACGAAGGGCACGGTGGGAATATTGAGCACACGGATCATGGCGCGGTTTTCAGCCCTTCCCACAAACCCGCCAAAGGAGATGACCGAAGAGTTGACTCCCCAGAAGGTCAGGAGATGGGAAACGCCGTAGGCCGAGGCAAGGCAATCCGGGTCGGGGTAGTCGTGTGTGATGATGAGCGCCGAGGAAGCGGGAAGGATATGTTCCTTGAACTTCCGCAGTTTTTCGGCAAAGTCGTTGTTGCGCGATGCGTCGTTATTGCCGCACCCGGTAATGTCGTCGCTCATCGATTGGTTTCCGCTTTTATGCTAACCCGGATTCTCCGGAGTTACATCATGATTGCCATGATTTGAATGGTGAAATAAGACTCATTAGTGCTTATTCTGCGTCAAAATGCCGGCATCGTTACTTTGAACCGTACCGTTTTTTATTATCAATACGCCTGGGAGTGAATCACCCCGGGAATAAATTGTTTTACTGATTGTAGCAAAGATAATATAATTTATGAGTCTGCAATAAAATAACTTAAGTTGCCGCCGGATCTGGCAGGGCGGATATAGCAGGCATTTGTATGAGGGATTATCAACAATGCGTTATGCCATCATTTCCGATATTCACGGGAACGTCGAAGCGCTTCAGGCGGTCCTGAACGACATAAAAAAACAGTCGGTCGATTCGATCGTCTGTCTTGGCGACATCGTCGGTTATTATCCCGATCCTGAAAAATGCGTGGAACTGATCAGGAAGAACGTAACCCAGTGCGTGGCCGGCAATCATGATTACGCGGCTATCGGCCGGATCGACACGAGCAATTTCACCTATTATGCCTTTGCCGCCATGGAGTGGACAAAGGCGAACATTTCCGAGGAGACAAAAGGATACCTCTCCTCCCTTCCCCTGACTATCGAGAACGACGACATGTTCTATACCCACTCTTCGCCGTCGAATCCGCAGGCGTGGGTGTACGTGTTTCCCGACAGCGAGGAGGCGGTGTTCGAGGCCTTTAACAGCCTGACGTTCAGGCTCAATTTCATCGGTCATACCCACTGGCCGTCGATCATGATCCAGTCCGAAGACCGGATCATCCTGCACTCCGAGCATTCCATAAAGCTCAACGGCTCCCATTACTATCTTATCAACGTCGGGAGCGTGGGGCAGCCGCGGGATTTCGATTCCCGTTCCTGTTACGTTATCTACGATACCGAGACACAAGTGGTCTCGCTGGTGCGCGTTTATTACGATTTTACCATTACCCAGCGAAAGATACGCGCCAACCACCTGCCGCTCTTTCTGGCCGAACGTTTGGAAAAGGGCAGATAACGGCCGTTCCGGTTCGCTTTACGGAGGACGTTATGACACTCGAAGAAATCGACGGCATACTGTGCAGCAAGGGGTATCCGGCCCGCGCCGACCTTGAAAAATTTCCCCTTGGAAAGCTCCTTCTCCAGCTTGATAGCTGCGCCTGGACCACCGGTGGCAGGGCGGTTGAGCTGTACGACCGCGAGAACCCCAACTCCCGCGACCTCGGCAGGGACGAACAGGACCTTTCCATCGAAGACCTCGAGGACCGGCTGCGCGAGCAGGAACGGATTCTTTGCAACGAAAAGATACTCGAGATTTACCGGCAGCATATCCAGTATACGATCAAGGCGGCCGCGCTGCTCACCACCAACGGTTATTTCAGGATTCTTGAACGGTACGACATCTGGTCGCTGGAGCCGTTCGCCACCTACG
>JAFGOU010000407.1 GCA_016926315.1 Chitinispirillaceae bacterium | reverse complement strand
GGACCGGTTTACGGTAGAAGCGGGGACTGACGGGGAAAACTTCACCAGCACGGTGTTAGTGGAGAACTGGAGGAGGCTGTGGTATGAAATTATGGGCCCCCGATTTTATGGAACTTGATTCGCAAGATTTCCCTGCTGCAACAAAATCATGGATGAACAATAAGCTGGCGGATGTTTATGTTGAGTACAAACACAAGCGATCGATATTCTTTTCCAAATCTGAGGCAAGTAAAGAACATTTCTACCAACCATCCTATTTTGACCTTTCCAGCACAGGAAGAGCTGATGACTTATTGTTTGTTTACCCTGGTAGTGGCTCAACACCAAAAGCTTTCAGTCCATTGCACAATAAGACTATTAAAAAGTTTATAATACGCTGGGCTATGGTTTTTTGGAAAAGGTATACGCCAATGCACTGCTCTTTGAGTTGCAAAACAGTGGTATTGCAGTTCGACCGGAGCAGCCAATATCGGTGTTTTATGAAAACCGCGAAATAGGCGTGTATCGGGCAGATTTGATTGTAGAAGGAAAAATCATCGTCGAAATAAAGGCAATAAATCGGTTGTGCGATGAACAGAGAAATCAAGTAATCAATTATTTGAAAGCAACGCGAATGGAAGTTGGATTACTGTTTAATTTCGGACCAGAACCGGAAGTAAAACGGGTTATCCTTTCTTTAAAATAACCATTTTCTGATCCGTGAAAATCCGTTTTTCCGTAACTTGTCCCGAGCTTAGTTTACCCTGAGCCTGACGAAGGGAGGGATCCGCGTGCCCGCTTTTTTGGTTCTGGCTATGCCAGGTTGGGGTGTACAATTTGATAATAAACGCATTGATGCTGTAAAAAAATACGACCTCCGTCCCAGCCTTGAGATACCCTGTTTTTGCGCCGGTTGAAAAACCCACAGCGTCATGGGATAATCAGAATGGGTACGTTAAAAACCCGCATATCGCCATCAGACGACAAGACCATGACCATCAACGCCGCTGAAATAAAAAAACGCCTGTTTCTGGTATTCAGGGACGATGCCAAGGTACTGGAGTACCTTCGACGCTACGGCCCGGTCATCGAGGCTCCGTTCGTGAATGAGTTCAACCATGAGGTTGCACTCCGTTCTTGCCGGAGGGAGCAGAACGACGGGGAAGGTGACGACCCGATTTTCACCATTTCGTTTGTCTGCCCGGTATGCGGCCAGACCGGTATCAGCGGTTATGAACTGCGTGCCAAGTCGCAGGCCGTATCACAGAACAGGTTTCTCGTGCCCCTCTATAAAGGGGCGGGCGGCTACCGCACCGTGGATTTTACGCTTCTGAGCGTTACCGTGTGTCCGCGCTGCCTGTTCGCCTCTCCGGACAAGAAGGACTTTTCGCGTCCGGCTACCGACAAAACCAATGAAATCAAGAGCGCTCTTACCAGCAACATCATCATCACCCTGCAGGAAATGATCGGTGAACGGAGAAGAATGCTCAGCGGCATTACGAACTATGCCGCGTATTTTAACAGGCCAAGAATCGACCAGGCAGCCATTGACAGCTATCGGCTGGCCATCGCGCGAGCGAAAACAGAGGCATGGCATGACCTGCCGTATGCGTATTACAAACAGGGCTCCTACGCGCTACGCATCGCCAAGATCATGAAAGACGGCAAAAAAAACAACCTGGAAATTCTCCGTACCGCGCTTTCCTGTTTCGAAGAGTCCTTCAGGCGCTCAGAATGTCCCGCGGAAGATATCGAAATACAGCTGCTTTACCTGATCGTCGCGCTGTCGGTAAAACTCGGCGAGGCGCGCAAGGCGAAGATTTACACGAGTTCGTACAAGAATCTCTATGTCAACAACAAGGAGCGTTTGAACAAACCGTCGTCGGAAAACAGCGCCCCCCCCGCGCTTATCGCTCTCTGGAAGGATAAAATAGACTTCGTACGCGACAGTCTTCTCGACGATCCGGAGTATTTCAAGGATGAGTAACCATACTCCTTCAAGGCACGAACCTACTTCTCCCCCGCCTCCCTGCTGATCAGAAAGGTTCCGTCTTCATAGGTAAGCCAGAAACCGGTACCCAGAAGCATGGTTTCGATATCGCGCTGCAGGTAACGGGTGCTGTGCGCGATTTCACCGGTGTTCCGGTAGGGTCCGGCAAGGGTACACCGCAGAGTACCAGCGGTATGTTCGAACCGCCAGCGGGGAACCGTTTTTTCATCGCGGGTATGGCTGCTGAAATGTGAGAATACCGCTTTATAGGATTCGTTTGCCTGTTCGATCCGTCTGACGACCCGTTTTTTCAGGTCGTCAGGGATAAGCGTATCGCTTCCCATGACCGTAGTCTTCGCGTTTCCGGATATTTTCCAGGAGCTTTTCGGTTCAAGCGCGCTCCAGCCGAATATCTTTTCCTGACCGTCCAGGGTCAGGACATAGTACCGCCCTTGGTTCCGGAAAATACGCTGGAGCCGCTCACCCTTGCCGGCCGCAATCGTCTTTCCCGATGCGGCAACGACCCTTGTGCCGTCGGTAAGCAGCTCGACAGTGTCGCCGAACGGCTCGCAGCCTGTAAGCAGCTTTCGATTGGACCGGTTTTTTTCGCCGGCGAAAATGTCCTTGTCCTCCCTGATCAGGTAAAACACCTCCCTGCCGAAGCCGAACTTGAGCGCCCGTGATATCTGGTCGCCGAGGACGACGTCCTTTTCGATGATCCGGAACGGGGACCCGGGCAGGAACCGCCGCTGCGCATCAGCAGGGAGCTGCTGCTGATACTGGTCGTAAATGGTATAGACCGAGGGGTCGGTCACCAGATAAAAATCGGCGCGGGCCTGCGCGGAAACGATGGCGGGCGCGCACAGGACGGCAGAAATAAGCGGCAGGAAGAATCTTCGATTTCTCATGAAGATAAAATATATGGGGACCGGCGGGGGGACAATAGAAGCCGGATTCGGGAGTGCGCGGCCTCTATGGCTCATCGGGGTCACGTGCAGGGGCGAAAATCATTTCGCCCCTGCACGGCTGATAATTCCCTATTTCTTCTTCTTCTCCTGCCACTTTTCGATGGTTGAAAGCTGCGATGCAGTGCCGTACATTTCGATCGTACCCGCATCGAACTGGGTGCTCATATAGGCGAGCGACGGCAGCGAGAAAAGCCATCCGCCCAGGCAGAGTTTTGCTTCGAGTTGATCGATGAGAATCGCGCCCTGCTGCTTGTCGCCGATTTCCCGCGACGACATGAACAGGTAGACGTACTCGAGAAGCTGCTTTGCATCGGCGCGTTCAGGAGAGTCTTTTCCCAGGTCGAGCCGGAAAAAGTTCTTGTCATCAGATAACGACTGTTCGCTTATCACCTGTTTTCCCTTTCGGTCGAAGGCGGTCTGCAGGTTGACCTTGTACGCGCTGAAATCGGGCTCGCGCAGGAACACGTTATACAGGTCGAACAGGAAGTTGGACCGGTAGCCGGTCGATGCGACCAGGACCGCGTCGTAATTTCCCTGTGCGATCTCGTCGTTGGAAACCGCCGTTGCCTTTATCTTTCCGTGAAATACGGCGGGGTCGTTCATGATCTCCACCAGGTCGGAGAGCTCCTCGCGAAAATCGAAATTCAGGCAGGTCTGAACCCGCACGGTATCGGTAAGCACCGAAAGATCGCCTTCAGTCTGTTCCTTCGGCGGCTTGACGATCTCTTCCTCGATGTAGTAGGTTGTCGTGGGGAACACGCTGTAATTCAGGTACTCATCGTAATTATTGCCCTCGCCGCGGTAGTTGGCGATATTGCGCTGCTGCGGCGTCCCGATCTTGAAAAACCGGTTCATGAGCATCTTGTTGTTCAGGAGCTTTCGGACCGCCGTGCGCTGTTCGAGGGAAAGCCGCTGCGTGTTGAAATAGAGCGAGAAGAAACAGGTGGCGATACTCGACTTATAAAAAAACTGGGCGCTGTCACGCAGAATGGGCGACTTCGCGCCGAACGGCGTCGACAACAGCGCGTTGATGTTCTTGTTTTTCAGTTCCGTCGTATAGGTGCTGTTATCGATGAACGGCTTGAGCACAAGGCCGGGAACGATCGCGCCGCCGCCGGGAACGTTCTGGAAAAAGATACGGTCTTCGTATTCGCCGCACAAAAGATAGGGACCGGTACCGGAAGTATACTGGGACGCTTCCATGTCGCCCTCCGCCGGCAGGACCTTGAATGAAAGGATCTCCTTGACATCGTCCTGGCTCCACACCCGGTCGCCGCGGAACTGGAACTGGATTTCGTCGTTCTCGTTGGGCCCCGAAAAACTGAAATCAGGCACCGCCTGGGAAACAAGAATGTAATCCGGGGAAAGGCTTCCCAGTTTCTGAATACGGCTGAGCGTAAACTTGAGGTCCTGCGCCGTGAAAACCGCCTGTTCCTTTTCCGCAACCGCGACCTTTTCCTTTTCCATGGTCACGGAAAAACTCGAATGCCATTTGCGATTCGGTTTGAGGCGGATGGTCACCAGGTTCTTCTGGTCCATGCCGATGTATTCGCCAAGGCCGTTTTCGTAGATGACGCCGCTGGGGCTTGCCGACACGTTAAACAGGCCGTCGAAAAGGACTTCGTCGAGTTTGTCGGCGATCGGCACCGAACTCGGCACATGGGGGTCGACTTTTGGTTTCTGGTGGGCGATATAGGGAATGATGATCTGGCCGCTGAGGTCCTTTCTGAATACAAACCAGTACAGCGCGCCGGCGCCGACGAGTACGATAAGGCCGATGACGATTCCCAGAATGGTCTTTTTCATATTTTTCTCCTGTCAGTTTTTCTTGATGATGGGTTTTTGGACCATGACGCTTATCTGAAGCACCTTGAATGCCGGATAATGAAAAACGATCTCAAGAACGTTGGCCTTGTCCTTGTTCATCTGCACGGGCGTCATTTGTGTTTCGAAGTTGTTTGCCGCGGTCGGGGCGGTGATGGTGAACCGGCCTTCGTTCTTGAGCGGCACCTTGTTGACGCTGATCTGGTCGTACCATTGCTCGGTTGCCGCGTTCTGGGCGACCTCCTTGGGCAGCTTGATGTTCACGTCGTACACCGGAAAAACCGCCTCTTCTTTTTTCAGCTTCACGTTAAAGCGGACGATGTACTTGTTCTTCCCCTTGCGGTTATCGGTCACCGGCACCACGAACACCCGGCGATACTCCTTGGGATTGACGATCCACTTCGCCCTGAGCGGGTCGGCCTCGGCGATGCGTATCTTGATCTCGTCGTCGTTGCCCTTGTAGTAATTCCCGTGCGCCACAATGGCCCGCGCCTTGAGCACGCCGTTATCATCGGGGGTCTTGAGGAACTGATCGTACAGCAGCTTGACCGCCCGCGCCGGAAACTCGTTGTCCTTCATCTTGAGCAGGTCCGCGACGAGCGCGGCCTTGCGTTCGGCCAGGTCTTTCCGGCTGCCCGATGAAAAGGTGATGTCGTACACCGGCAGAAACACCGAATCGGCATACAGCGAATCGATATTTTCGAACTGGTTTATTTTTTCATCAAGAAATTTCGTCACGTTCACCCGGGTTACCTTATCCACCTTTGTATAAAGAGAGTCTTCATAATCCTGTACGGCCGATGATTTGACCTGCAGCATCGCCGGATCAATGAAATTCTGGTCGGCGTGCAGATTTTTGAGATGGGTCTCGGATTCACGCCAGGCATTACCGCCAAGCGCGGTCCTGATGGCCTTGGTCTGTTCGTCGATCGACATTTTGTCGAGTTCGCGGTATTTATCGATGAGAAACGTCATCTCCGGTTTCTGCCTGAGCAGCCCGATCATGGCGCTGAAATCCCGTCCAGCCCTCAGGATATTAAGCTGGATAACCAGTTCCTCGGCGGCGCGATACTGTGCGAGCTGCTTCAACACGTCGGTATTCAACACGCCGATCGCTTCATTGAGTTTCTTCGAGCAGGCGAGCTCGCTATATTTTCCGTACGATTTGTCGATTCCCGTGGGAATGGCCTTTTCGATACCGTCAACACGTTTATTCACCTTCCCGAAGAAATCATCCGCGGGAAGGTTTGGCCCGTCCTTCACGAACCGGGCCACGACGGCAAGAGAATCCTTTATCCCCTGCATGGCCAGGGCTTTGGCATCATAATCGGTCATGAACTTAATCAGCGCGCTCATTTCCGGAGTCGGTGCGACGCCGGAGACCTGGTGCAGCGTATCGAGACGGCGCACCGCGCCGATCCTGAAATAGTTGGTATCAAAAGGAGCGGCATCGTCTTTTGTCTTGAGCCTCTCGCCGTAGAAGGCCGGCACTTCGGCAAACCGTTTCTGCAGATATTCGCGGGATTCCTTGACGATGTGGTCGGGCAGCCCGTTCTTTTGCGAAAAATAGACGATGAAATCTTCCACGAACCCAAGAAAGGTAAACATATTGCCGCGTGTCTGATATTCCTTATGAAAAAATCCGAGAACTGCCGAATAGTTTTTCTGGAAAACGATCTCCTCGTCGAGCTCCTTCTTGAGTTTCTTGTAATTCAGGTACGCCACATCGGTCGAGTTGACGATACCGGAAGGGAAGATGCTCTCGAGAGCCATGAGCTCCTTTTCGAGCGTCTTAAGCTCACCGGTATGCCTGGCCACGGAGTCCATGACGAGCTCAAAATTGAAACCGTCGAGTTTCTGCGTGGTGCCGATGCCGTTATAGACGCCCCGGTCGACACGGTTTTTTGCCAGCGTTTCCCTGTAAATGGCATGCTTTCCCTCGAACTTGAAACGCCACTGGGGGGTATAGCGATAGTTAAGCGGCAGGTCCTTTATCTTTTCCCCCACATTTTCCAGGAGCAGGTAGTAGGAGGGGTGGCTTTTATCGACCGGGTAGACGCTCATGCTGTCCGGACCCCAGGTTTCATCCTCGATTTTCGGTCCCGGGGTCTTTTTCTTTGTTAATTCAGGGGTAAGGTAGGTGGCGAATTTCTGCTTGAGCGGCGAGGTGACCACCAGGTAAAAGTGGTCTTCCTGGGGGGCCGGAAAAGTGATGAAATATTTCTTGTTTTTATTGACCGAAAGGTTTTTCTTCCCCTTTTTAAGTTCGATATACCCCGATTCCTGGCTTGAAAGGGCGGGTTTTGGCTTGATCTGCTTATAGGCGGCGCAGTTCATCAAAACAAGCGCCATGGCTAGGGATAGAACTTTTATTCGCATCACGACTCCTTTGTTTGGGCGTGGAAGGGTAATTGAAGATGTCCGGGTTGTTACTAAGATAGTAAAAAACAACGGGTCTTTTAAAGGGAAATCGGCGGCAAGTGAAAAAAATTGGCGTGCCTTTCATTTTTTGACGTTCCCTCTTGCCCGCTTCGATGTGCCATTCGGGCACACCTCAACCCGTTCGATGTATCGCTCAACAAGCTTTGATTCCCGGTAATCGGAGTTGTTTTTTCTCCACTGTATTGATATAATAGGGTGCAGGATCGATAATCCGTCGGGATGCTCCATCCACTCCTCATCATCATCGAAAGCGGGGTATACTATGACTACCAGGCTTGCTTCAACCCTTGTCGCCGGGACGGCATTGTTGCTCTGCATCGGATGCAGTTTTGACACGATGAACATCATCGACCACCCCGCCCGGGTCAGCGAGGGACAGCAGTTTGAAGCCTCGCTCTACAACCAGTTCATACACATCACCAACGGCGGGAAGATAAACATGGACATCATTCGCGACAGCCTCCATGTCGCGGTCGGCACGCCGGAGGGATGGACCATCGAGTCCGCCCGTTTTTACGTGGCGCGTGACTGGGATATCGTATCGCTTGCGTCGCAGCTCGACGATACCGTCGCCCTGGCCCTCGCCATAAGAGACTCATCGATCGCCTTCAAGGCGCGGGCAACCGCCATGAATGCGGATCCCGGTTTTGTAACCGCCCTTGCGGGCAGGAGCTATCAGGCGGCGGACAAATACGACAACAATGCGATCGTCGTCGAGACCGACTCCATCGGTTCCTGGACCTGTTTCAGGGGAGTGGCCGGCATCATGTATACCCGGGGAACACCGGTCGATACCATAATGGTCGATTCAACGGGAGATACCACGGGCATTTCGGTCATGCCGCTATTTGCCTGGGTGACCCTCCGGGCGCCCGCAAGCTCCCGCCAGGACACGCTCATCTATTTTTCAAAAACCGCAGCCATGCCTCCCCTGGACGATTCCGGGAGCATTGACGTGGGCGAGATGGCGTATGCGGCCATAACGGTCGGCAGC
>JAFGOU010000406.1 GCA_016926315.1 Chitinispirillaceae bacterium | reverse complement strand
GCTTGTATTCTCCGCTCGACCCTAGATAACCGCTGCCGAGGTATCTGTTGTCGAGGTTGGCGTTGCTGGTGTAGGAAAAAGTCACGCTGTTGAATCCGATCAAATCACACCCCTTCCGCAGCCGGGACCGCAGGCCGATTCTGCCGGAATCAGGCGCCGCAGGCAGGAGCGAGCTGATGTTGAGTGTACTGTTGAAACCGACCCCCGTATTGACCTTGCCGTTGAAGTAATCCGTCGTTGAATCGTTACCCCAGGTCGCGAGCGATCCGGTATAATCGGCGGTATATTCCGCCGAGTTGGTGAGCCAGTCGACAAACTGCGGATTAAGGGTCATTTTGAGCTTCTGCGAACGGGACCGCTCCCGCTCAAGAATATAATAATTCCGCCAGGTCGGGTCGTCATGTCTCTGCAAGACGTCATTGCGCATGAAATCGCCGATCGCTCCCGCGTTGTGGAGGCTGGAACTGCTCGGAAAATTCCGGGTGATGTTAAGGGAATACGAAAGGTCGACAAGCGGACGGATCGGCGTAAAATCGAGCTGCAGCCCGTGGCTGATATCGAAAACGCGCGATTCCTTCTCCGACGAGAGTTCCGGTTCCCGCCGGGATTCCCTGGTCGTCGAATAGGTCGCATTGGCGAGATCGAGGTTCGCCCTGTTCGGCAGCAGTGAAAATTCCAGGGTCTTGAACTGGTTGGGAACCCAGGCTGCCGGCGTTTCGCCGAAGGGCTTCCATCGCGTCCATCGGGGAGGGTCTTTGGGCGTGAGGTCGTATTTGATCCCTCCCGAATAGGTATGGCTGGTATCGGTGTTCTGGAAGTCCGCGCTGCTGTCGGGGTCGATGCCCCGTTTGACCAAGTTGGTGTTCATGTTGTACCTGAAGGTGGTGGAGAGCCGTTCAAGGAGCAGATCGACGGCAGGATTCGGGCTGGGGCTGTTTTTCGAGTAGTTGAGGAAAAACGACTGGCCGTAGGTCTGCGTTTCAAAGTGTTCGGCCATTGTCGAATCGGAAGAGAAGGCCTTTTGTCCCGTGATGTTATTAACCATGTCGCGTGCCATGTCCAGAAATCCGTCGGGCTTGTTGTCGTCGTCGGTCAGGTAGATGTCGGAATTGGGCCTGAGCTGGGGCCGGGTCAGGGAACCGGTGATCGATCCGCCGATGGGAACCGATACCCCCCAGTCGCGGGGCATGAACTTGTCGAGTCCGGTGGAGATGCTGAAATTGGTCGACAGCTTCGAGTCGCCGGTGCGGGTGATGTCCTGGTCGGTCATGGTCTTGAAATCGCCGCCTTCGTAGTTCACCCCGCCGGTCACGTTCAGGAAATCGGCGAACTGCGTCTGGAGGTTGAGGCGCGCGGACCAGCCGTTGAACTCCTTTATGCCAACCACCTTGAGCTCGTTGACCCAGAGCTCGCCGGTGACGGCGTCCGCGGAGCTCCGGCTGCACACGACGCCGACCGCCATCCAGGTGATGTTGGAGAAGTTGGGCTGCCTGCCCTTGGGCGCCCTGATGTGCAGCATGCCGTCACCGGACCAGTAATCCAGGGTGTCGTTCGGATGCGCCGTGAGGGAATCGAGTTTGAGCCGTGAAAGGTCCTTGAGACTGATGCGCACATGGTTGTTCCACCGGTTGTTCCCTTCCGGCATGATGACATTGGTGTATTCGTAATACGTGGTGGAATCGCTGCCGAACCTGAACACGAGTTTGATATCGCCGTTAAACAGCGGCTGACCCGGGACCGACGACGGACCCTTGCCGTGGACCACCAGGGTAAGGCTGTCATAGGAGGCGATCTTGAGCGGCTGGTTGGAAAAGCTTCGTTCGGCGAGCGCGGTTTCCCCCTCTTGCAGGTTGCTGAATACGAGCCGGAGCGACTGCTCATGCTGCCTTCCGCGGCCGGTTTCGTTCAGGTCGCGTTTTATCAGGGGTTCCCTTTCGATACTGCGCTTGTAATCCGCCGATTCCTTGGTGCTGATCACCGAGACCTCCATTTTTGAAACGCCGAGCGAATCCTTGACCGACTCCCACTGGTTGCCGACGAACTGCATGCCCATGAGGATCAGGGAGTCTTGTGCGGACAGCGTTGCGGCGTCGAAATCGTCCCAGATCAGGCGGACCATGCGCATGTTGATCCAGTCGTCGGCATCGATGCCCACGTCCCTCCGCAGGCCGGGGTGGTCGGCGTAGGCATCGCGAAGCTGGAGCCGGTAACGGCGCCACCCGTTCTGCGTTTTCAGCTTGTCGGCGGTGGTGTCGATGAGGGGCGAGGCAGGGTCGGTGAGATCGATGACGAACTCGTGAAAAGCCTCGATGACCGAGGTCTCAACCGATCCGTTATTGTCGAGGTCTTCGGAGTTTTTGGAGTAACCGTTATTCTGGAGCCTGCTGACGAAGGCGTAATTTTCCGGTTTGTAATAATCATAGAGCCGGTAGTTGTCCTTGGAGGGATCGTTGATGAACTCTTCAAGCAGCGTGTCGCCGCGGGGCAGCGGTGCAAATCCGCCACTCCCGTTTGGGACCCAGTAGCGCTCCTCCTCATCCCACAGCCCGTCGATTCCCTTGTCAAGTTCCGGAAAGTTGGGTTCCCGCCAGAACCGGGCCGTGTCCTCTTTGTTGGCCGAGTCGTTCGGCGGCAAGCCGGCAATGCAGACGTCCTCCCGCATGCGGCCGATCTGCACGCGCAGCTTGCCGTTGCCGATGCCGTTGTCGCGGGTTTTGAGCACCAGCTCGAAATACTGGTCGCGCTTGCGGTCCGACTGGCTCGCGGGAATGGACTGCATGATGCCGGCCCACGCTCTCTGGTAACGGCTGCCGAGCTCCGTTGATTTCGGCCCCGGTTTCACATGCCAGCGCAAGACGCTCTCATAGGCATCGCTGCCGGTAAGAAAAGGGTCGTCCAGGTCGCGCTTCCAGATCGAATCGTAGGGAACGCGGTTTTTACTGTCGGAATAGACCGGGGAGAACCAGTACTGGTCCCAGACCGGCGGGCGCAGGGAGAGCGAGTCCCGCACGCCGGGCGGCGGACTTGCCGTAAACCAGCTCGCGTAGCTTTCGTACACCATCATGGTCTGCTTGCTCGATTCGAAATCGTCGACGTACGCCTCGTTGCTGCTGTTGGGGTTCATGCGGCTGTGGGCGATCTCGAATTCGACATTGGCCGACGACGGCGCGTCGGTCTTGACAAGCGGAATTTTGTTGACCGCCGCGGTCATCCACACGGGCGAAAAGTCGAGCTTGGTGTTGAAATCGAGGAGCAGTTTGGAGTAGGGTTCCATGTTGATGCGCGGCACGATCTGGGCCACGTCGGAATTCTGGTAGAGGATGCTGAGCCCCATGAGCGATTTGTCGCTGATGAAGGGCAGGGCCATTTCAGCGCGGGCGCCCAGAAACAGTTTCCGCTCGGGCATGAACAGCGCGTCGCGCTGATAGTCGATTTCGATCCGCTGCGCGGCAAGCGCCAGCGGCGAGATGATTTCGAGCGTGCCGATTTCGGGACTGAACACATAATCGACATTGGGCTGCAGGAGCTTTCCGTCGGCCGTCACCCGCACCGTGTTTTCCATCACGCCGAAGCCGAGGTCCCACCGCGTCTGCTTCGAGGCGCCGGAGGTCTCGATGGAGAACAGGGGCACGTAATTTTCCACCATCATTCTCGACTGGGGGCCGAAACGGTAGATGGTGGTGTCGCGGAGGTGCTTGAGCCGCGGGTTGGCGAACGGTTCGTTGCCGATAGGCGTGACGTCGAAGGGCGGAAAGATGAGCTCGCGGTTGGAAAAGTTGAATATGTTCTGCCGGCCGCTGTGCGGCTCGCCGTTTTTATCGGTCAACCCCATGATTTCCGATATGTACACGTTGTCGATGGTCTTGACCGTGTCTCCCCGGTCTTTGTCCACATGGTACAGCCGGAGACGGAATTTCGTGATGTCCTCGATCTCCCCTGAAAGGTCGTAGACGTTTCGCCACATGAGCCTGAACCGGGCCGGGTTCACGGAGATGTTCTCATAGGGATTTTCCGGTTTGATGACGTACAGCGTGCTGTCGCTGGTCCCTTTGTTAAAACGCGCGTCCTCGGTTTCCAGGGAAATGGCGATGACGTCCGCATCACGGACGTTGGCCGAGTCGAACAGCCTGATGTGCCCTTCCGTCCGGTTGAGGTGGTAGTGCCGTTCGGGAATGAGACGCATGAATTTGAACCGTTTTCCGGCCGGCTCGTCGACCAGGAAGGACACCAGGTTCTCGCTTCCGTATTTATCGATGATTTTTTGTTCGTCGTATTGATCGACCTGGAGCCATACCTCGAGTTTTGTCACCGCGGGCGGCGCCGGCGCGTTTGCGTTGCCCCCGGAAAGGGCGAATTTCCGGTTCCAGGCGGTGATATAGGCCGTATCGAGGAAAAAATAGCGGTACTTTTTAAAATCGCCCTCCCGCAGGGTGGTGGTTGATCCGGCGCCGCTTTTGCCGCTGTTGTCAGCGCTGAGTTTCTGCGATTCTCCCTGTTCCGAGCTGGCGATGGTGGTGAGCATGAGCGGGCCGAATTTCGAGGCGACCTTGATCCCGAAGAGCCCCTCCTTGCTTTCGGAATATCCCGAGAGCTGGGTGCCGGGCATGGAAAATCCGGTATACCCGGCGATCACCTCCTGCACGACCTCGTCTTCCAGCTCCCCTGATTTCTGCTCCTTGTATTCGATCTTGAAATTCTTGAGCGGGTTGTTCATGTCCATGTCGCCGTCGCTGTTGGCGCTGATATTGATGTTGATGAGCCGGCCGACGCTCCCTGAAATGGTGAACTGGTTGGACTGGTCGAAAAGGAAGCCGGTCCCGCCGCGCTGGACTTCCACGCCGGGGTTCTTGACGCTCATGTCCTCGAAACCGATTTTTATCTTCATGTTCCCGTTGATCGAGAGCCGGGGCGGGTCGTTGCCCAGCACCCGCTGCGCCCAGCCGGGGTACTGCACCGGCAGTTCCCAGGCGAGTTTGAGACTTTCCGTGGCGCCGCCGGCCGCGCGCTGCGTCAGCAATGAATGCTGCAGCCATGAGCGGCTGATCGCGAAATTCCTGCGGTCGGCCAGGTAGCCGCCCAGCTCATCGTAATGGTAGTTCCACATGATGAAACCGAGCTGATCGTAGCGGACAAAGGAGATCTGCCGTTTTTCGAAGTCGATGATCGTCGTGTCGGTAAAGAGCGTGGTGGTCAGGCTGAGCGCCACCGGGTGTTCGGAGGTGAGCTGGGAAGCTTTGCGCGTTTCACCGTCGAGCGGATGAAACCCGGGGATAAGCGGCTGTTCATACAGGACCCCGAGCGGATAGGCTCCGCCCGCGGCCGTGGCGATGATTGCCAGCCCTGCTGCTATGCTGCGAAAAGACAAAACGCGCCTCTCCTTGCCGTTCTCATCGACATGTTACCGTTCCTGACCCCCGAGATCCCTGCAACAGCGGAAACCGACCGGATTGTGACGGTTCTGGGGATAGTAGCTGTACCGGATATCAAAGCAGCCGCTTCTCGGACCGCTCTCCCAGAACCCGCCGGCGACGTTGTTGAATTGGCGGTCCTGTTTCGCCGGAGTGCTGGTCCACTCCGCAAGGTTGCCGGCCATGTCGAACGACCCGAAATAGGCGCGGCATTCGGGTTTTGACCCTGAAGGGCGCGGCGCGGTGTCGCTCGTCGCGCAGGCGTACGGCTCATAGTGCTGACCGTACGGGTAGTTCCATGAGTACGGCCCGCTGCAGGCAAGGGACCACTCCTCGGAGGTGCACAGCCGTTTTCCTTTTGAAAAGCACGAGTCTGCGGCCTGGTAGCGTGATACATACGCGAGCGGCCGCGCGCCTTTCCGGTTGGGCCATTCGTAGCGGTCGATGCAGAAACGCATCGAGCCGATGGCCACCAGATCCATGGTTTCCGGGCAGAGCGATACCGTCTTTGCCGGCTCGATGTCGTAGAGTTCCTCGCGGGTCTCCATGGCGTTTCCGCAGCTGTCGATTGCCTTGAAAAGAACGGCATCGCTTTTCGCGATGACGATCGTACCGCCGTCATAGTCGTTCCATTGCTCCTCCGAAGCGAGCCGCCATGAGATGACGCATGGTTTGTTCGCCAGGAACCTGATGGTGACCGTCCCCTGGTGCAGCCCGCCCGAAGGGTCGGGATAGGCCCAGGGCATCAGGGTGTCGGATTCGCATCGCTTCGCCGGACCGCCGGTCACCGCGGTGACGACCTCCGCCGTCACGGTATCTTTCCCGGCGGTCGTTGTGTCGGGCAACCTTGTTTTTTTCACGACCGGCTTCGTGCGTGCGGGTATTTTTTTGGGGGGCGGCACCACGGGCCGGGAGGTGTCGGCGATCACGGGTTTGATGGTATCGACCGTTTCGGAAACCGGCGCGGTAACGGTCGCTTTTTCTTCATCCGGCCGTTTGTTGATCAGCAGCAGCAGGGCCGCAGCGACGATGAGCGCGGCAATGACGGAAACGGCAAGCACGGTTCGCCGGGAGAACGACCGTTTTTTTTTTGCGGGGTCGGTCACGGTTGCGTATCCGGTCCTGAATGTTCAATGGCGTAAATGACCTTGAGCAGGTCTGCGGTGGCTGCCACGTCATGGACGCGGAAAAACCGTATGCCGCGCCGGTAGGCCGCGGCAACGCTGCCCAGCGTGCCCGCAAGCCGGTCGGCGGCGTCACGACCGGTGATGCGGCCGATAAATGATTTACGGGACGTTCCGACCAGCACCGGGAACCCGGATTCCAGGAAGGTCCCGATGGCGTGCAGGAGCGCCATGCACTGCTCCGCTGTTTTCGCAAAACCGATTCCCGGATCGATGACGATTTTCTTTTTATCAACGCCGGCCGCGATAAAAACGTCAACGGCGGCCATGAGTTCGTCACGCACCTGGCCCGCAAGGTTGTTATAATCGGTCAACTGCTGCATGGTCGGTGGTGTCCCGCGGCTGTGCATGAGCACCATGGTACAGCCGGATTGCGCGGCGATGGTTTTCATTTCCGGGTCGTTCCTGCCGGCGCTGATATCGTTGATCCAGGTCGCCCCGGCGTCTATCGCCGCGGCGGCGACCGACGCGCTCGCGGTATCGACACTGACGGAAACGCCGGACTGTTGTGCCAGGGCTCTCACGACCGGCAGAATGCGTTCACGCTCCACGTCCGGCGGCACTGCGGCAGCGCCCGGCCTGGTTGAAGCGCCGCCGATATCGACGAGGGATGCCCCCTCTTCGGCAAGGCGCATGCCCTGGGCAACCGCTTTTTCTGCAAGGGAATAGCGCCCACCGTCATAAAAGGAGTCTGGAGTCACATTCACGATTCCCATGAGAGCAAACGGCTGCATAATGACATTCATGATTGCGCTCCGGCCGGCGGGATTATTGTATTCTTATTACCAGCAATGATAAACCGGATACGAGCAAATGATAGCATTTCCTGACGCGCATGGGCACGAAAAAAGAAGATCGTGATATCGTGTTGATAAAAAAGGGATTATGCCGATGACCTCAGCCGATCTTTTTTTCCTGTTCGTTTGATGGCCCTTTCCGTTCCGTTTTCCCGCTTGAAACGGACGCGGGGGCATCCGGCGCAACAACGGTTTTTTCCGTTTGTACAGGGGCGGCGGACTCCGGGGTTTTTCCATTCAAGGCGGTTGAACCGTTTCCTCCGTTTGACCCGTTCGCGGCCGTGCGTGAAAAAAGCGATCGGGTCTTTTTCGTGCTCAGCAGCTTGTCGCCCTGAAGCACCTTTAAAACCTCTTCACGGTCGAGCATTTCATGCTCGATGAGCGCATCGGCAAGAAGGTCAAGCTGGTCCCGGTGGTCGGTCAGGATTTTTCTGGCGCGATCGAGTTGTTCGACGATAATGCGCTGCATCAGCGCGTCGATCACCTCGGCGGTTTTGTCGGAGTAGTCGCGATGACGGCCGATCTCCCTGCCCAGAAAAATCTGTTCGTCTTTTTCGCCGTAGGAAAGCGGGCCGAGCTCCTCGGTCATGCCGTAATCGCACACCAGTTTGCGCACCAGATTGGTGGCCTGCTTGATGTCGCTGGCCGCGCCCGTGGTACGGCGGTTGAACATGATCTCTTCTGCGACCCGGCCGCCCATCATGATGCAGATCCGGTCGAGCAGAAACTCCTTGGTATAACTGTGCTTGTCCTCGTCGGGTAACGAAAACGTGACGCCAAGCGCGCGGCCGCGCGGGATGATGGTGACCTTGTGGAGCGGATCGGCTTCCGGACAGTACATGTTGCAGACGGCATGGCCGGCCTCGTGATAGGCCGTTGTTCTTTTTTCTTTTTCGGAAAGAACCATGCTTTTCCGCTCCGCGCCCATCATGACCTTGTCCTTCGCCTCCTCGAAATCGAGCATGGTCACCGAGTCCTGGCCGAACCGGGCGGCCATGAGCGCCGCCTCGTTCACCAGGTTTGCAAGGTCCGCGCCCACGAACCCGGGAGTTCCCCGTGCGATGGTGTTGAGCTCGACGTCAGGGGAAAGCGGGATGTTTTTCGTATGTACCTTGAGGATGCCTTCCCGTCCCTTGATATCGGGAATGTCGACCACCACCTGCCGGTCGAACCGCCCGGGACGGAGAAGCGCCGGATCGAGCACGTCGGGCCTGTTGGTCGCCGCGATCAGGATGACCCCGGAGTTCTCCTCGAATCCGTCCATTTCGACCAGCATCTGGTTAAGGGTCTGCTCCCGTTCGTCGTGGCCGCCGCCAAGTCCGGCGCCGCGCTGGCGGCCGACCGCGTCGATCTCGTCAATGAAGATCAGGCACGGCGAGTTCTTTTTGGCGGTTTCGAACAGGTCCCGCACGCGGGACGCGCCCACCCCCACGAACATCTCGACAAAATCGGAGCCGCTCATGGAAAGAAAAGGGACGCCCGCCTCGCCCGCCACGCAGCGGGCGAGAAGCGTTTTTCCCGTTCCCGGCGGGCCGAGCAGCAGCACGCCCTTGGGGAT
>JAFGOU010000405.1 GCA_016926315.1 Chitinispirillaceae bacterium | reverse complement strand
CAGATCTTCCCGGTATTTTGCGCTATTTCCAGTAAAATACGAGGCATCAGAGTCACGCACCTGGCACATTTTTTCGGCGATGCGGTCGACCAGGAGCAGGGCGTTCTGCGGACAGGTCCAGTAATGTGGGTTACCGTAGACATGAATGTCGCCCATGCTGCCGTCAACCGTGCCTTCGGGGACTTCAAGCTTTTCGATTGCCTCCGATGCATCAAGGTACCCAGCCGCTCCCTGCATCACCTTCCGGTTGCGCGAAGCGTCGATCAACCCCTCCACCCAGAGATCGAGGTCCATGCCCACACGAATGAGCAGGTCGGCCTGTTTCACCTTCATGACCATGGACGGCCGCGGCTCCACGGCATGCGGGTCCTGGTCGCCTCGCGAAAGCGAAACGACCGAAACCCGGTCGCCGCCGATCTGCCGGGCGAAATCGGCGAGGTCGGTCGTGGTGGTAACGATGGAAAGTTTTCCTCCGGCGCAAATGGTTGCTGAGAGTGTCAGTATAATAAGACAAAGTCGTTTCATGGTCGTTCCTCCGGTTACTGTAAAGGATGGGAATGCGGGCCGATGCCGAAAACAATCTGTACCGCGCCATGGTGTACCGATGTTTCATGATCAAAGCCATACTGTGCCCTGAGTCTGGTAGTCTCGGTAAAGCGGTAACTGCCAAAAGCCGAAGCGAGCGATGTTTGCGCTTTTTCCGGAAAGGCGTTTTCAGCCAAGTCATAACGTACTCCGGCGTCCCAGTATCTGTTGAACTGGACACCGAGGTAGGAGTAAGCGCCGAGCCGTTTCAGGGTCCCAACCGGGACCTGCCGGTTCAAAAAGAAAAGTTCGGTCTGCCAGATGATCCTGCGATGGCTCCGGGGCAAAAAACGGAGCGTAAGGTCCGCGCCGCCGATCATGACGTCGTCCTGATGTTCGAGAAAATGCGACCCGTTGCCTGAGGCGCCGCTGGCGCCTATTTCCAGTTCCGTTCGGTCGCCCAGGCTGAATCCGCTCCAGAGCCGCGCAGTGTATACCTTTCCGGCAAGCCCGAATGCGGACGGTTCCCCGTCCTCTTCCTCCGCGTGATCATGGGCATGCCCTGGAATCCACCATACCCCTCCGTCGATCCGTAAAAAAAACGGCAACGGCAGGAGGTAGTTGACAACAGCGCCCTCCCCTGCCAGGCCGTGCGGTCCGAAAAAATCGGTCAGGACAAGGGGCTGGTCCATAAACGGCCGCTCGTGCTGGTGGATCTTGTTAAGCTTTCCGAAATCGATATGGACTTTTCCGGCCTGCATCCCGAGACCGTCGAAGAACAGCCGCAGAAAAGAGACCGAGGCCTCACAAACTTCGGGTTCAAACGCGCCTTCATGACGGTGCATGGCAAGAAAGATATCAGCCCGGATCTCCGGATACAGGTATCCCTGAAACGCAAGCTCGATTTCGCGCAGGGTGACCTGATTGCGGCCGGGATAATCTTCATCGGTCGAGGTCTGGGCGGTCAGGTCCCCCAGAACGCTGATATCGGGCAGGTTTGTCGCCGCGCCAAAGAGCGACGCCGGCAGAAGCGCCGCTGCCAGGCCAAGTAGTGGTAAACGATTCATTTATAACCTCCAGAATAATGTTCAATAACGAATGGTCGGATACCTTGTCCAAAAGGAAGGATCGACAGGCGAAAACTACGGTACGGAAATAAAACCTTGAACCAGAGGAGGACCGCGGGATGCGGGTACGGGAACAAACGGTCGACAGGATGCGCGTGTCGTCACGGCGACAAGACATTCAATGATCGGCGTAAAAATGGCCGGCGCCTGTTGCAGCATCGGCGCCACCGCAGACCCGTTCGCGAATAGGCACAGGAGGCAAGAGTGTTCGTCGCCATGGCCGGCGTCATGATGTTCATGGCCGGATGATACGGCAACGGCGGCAAGTAACGCGAAAGTCAAGATTACCGAAAGCAGGGAGCGCATATAAGAAAAATAAATGGTGTGTGTCCGGAAAGCTCTTTTTATAACGTCATACCGGCAGGCGCCGGCAAGCGATCCCGAAGGTGCAACGGAACGCTGGCCCCTCCTGCATTAGCTCTTTCCTTTCCCGTAACGGTCATATGCCCACCCGTGCTTACCGTCTCCCCCCGTTCATCCACCTTAACTCCCTTCGGCTCCCGTTATACACGTTCAAATCCACCTTTTCCCCTACCCCCTCCACCCTGCCGAAATCGCTGTACTGCCAGAACGTCCACCCGGCGGTCTTCATAAGCCCGGGTTTATGGTATATGCCCCTGATCCAGAGCGGGTTGTCGACGGGATGGCCGGTGAAATAATACCGGTGGAAATCCTCGTTAAGGTAGTACACCGGCGCGCAGCCGTACGCCTTCCTGACTTTCGTATCGAACGCCGCCAGTTCGCTACGGAACCTTTTCTTTTCCGGCGGTCTCTTCCCTCCCGGTTCGAACTCGAGATCAACGGCCGGCGGAAGCTCATCGTTCCCCGGCGGTACGTTTTGCAGAAAATGCTCCGCCTGGGTGAGACCGGGCCGGTGAAGGGAATAAAAATGGTAGGCGCCGGTCCTGATACCGTTCGCCCGGGCCGCCTCACGGTTCCGCCGGAACAACGGATCGACGTAGTCCCGTCCCTCGGTCGCCTTGATATACGCAAAATCGATCCGGCCCGAATCCCCGACTTTTTTCCAGTCAATGACGCCCTGATGACGTGATATATCCATGCCTCGAACCGGATAGCGCCAGCGGAACGGGTAGTCGAACTGGAGGAGAAACAGAATCGCCGCCAGGAAGACGAGCGCAGCGATGATACAATGGCGGACCTTGATAAATTTTCGTTTCTTTCTCACCCTGTTGAAAATAGCATTCCGTTATGCCCTGACACGGCTATTTTCAACCCCGCGCCAGAACGGGGGAAAGACAACGGCAGTAAGGGTCAAACCCCATTACTCTTGCTGCTGAACTGCGGTTACCTGGCAAGTTCACCCCCTGCCTTTTCCCACTCCAGAACGCCGCCCCGCATGTTGTACACCTTCCTGAAGCCGTTGCGAATGAGTATCTGGGACGCGGGAATGCTCCGGTTCCCCGAGCGGCAATAGACCAGTACCGGCCGGTTTTTCTGTCCGGCAATTTCTCCCAAGCGATCGGCGAGCTGGTAGATGGGAATCAGCTTTGCGCCGGGGATGTACCCCTGGTAAAATTCATGGGGTGTCCGAACGTCAAGAATCAGCGGGTTCTCTTTCTTAACGTATTCCATGGCCTTTTTCGCGTTGACGCTCCGGAACTCTTTTTTGTCGGCATTGACCGCATACTCGAGCACCACGATCTGGCCGAAGCGCTGGCCGTCGCCGACCGGACAGTCCCCGTTGCAAAAGAACGGGAATACACCGGTTTCGACAGCCTTGAATTCCACCTCAAGGTCCTGGCCGACGACCGCGCTCTTTTCGATGGAAAAAGCAGGGATATGGATTGAATAGGGTAGGTCCACCTTCTCCACGACGATTTTTACTTCCTCTCCCCGGTATACGTTGAGATTGCCGGGAGTAGTCACGGTGGAGATCCTGATGACCCTCACCCCGTTCACCAGCTCCCCGTCCGGGCGGTCTTCGGCGCTCGCGTCGACCGTTGCTCCATACTGCGCTATTGCGCGCACGTACGCGTCTTTCGGCTGGACACCGGTAAACGCCTGGACCACGATCCTGTTTTTTATGAGCACGACGTAGGGAATCCCTTGAACGCTGAATACCGATGCGATGTCAGGGTTTTTATCGACATCGATTTTATAAACGCTCACCCGGCTCCGGTTTTCCCTGGCAATGGTCTCGATCAAGGGGGAGAGGATTCTGCACGGCATGCACCAGTCGGCAAAGAGATCGAACATGAGCAGCCGGTCTCCCGAAGTATCGATAAGATTCTTGATCGACTCTGCACCGCTGATCGTTTGTACGGAAGATGAGAGGGACGGCGTATTTTTTCCTTTTCCCTCGCAATAAAGGGCTGCCGCCAGAAAGGCAATGACGAAAAGAGGGAGTAAAACATTCCTGGGTTTCATACTGCGGAACCTCCTGTGCAACGTTACACCACGGGAAAGGATGGTATCATAGCAACATTGTCCGGACGGGAGATAACGGCGCCTATCATTGCTACTCCGGGTCGCCATCACACGCCGGTTATTTCCCCAAAAGATGCAAGGTAAAATACTATGGTAACCGTTTTTTTCCCTTGCCGGTGGAATCTACCTGTTGACCACAAGCATCCCGATTATCGCGCCGAACATCGTGGTCAAAAAAGGACTCGATGTTATGGGACAGGTTCCGGTCGTACAGCCGACAAAGGTATAAAACAGAAACCCCAGCAGCCCGCCGACGACTAATCCAATCATCGTTTTAATCATTGTGATCAAGCCTTTGCAAGGCAGCGTCTTATACGCCGAGCGCATTCAAATAAACCTGTTCCTGCTGAACGCCGACAAATGTTTTTTCAACCTGGCCGTTGCGATAGACGATAACGGTCGGGATCCCGGTAATGCCGTACTGTGAAGCGACCTGCGGATTGTCGTCCACATTGAGTTTGAATACCTTTGCTTTTGCTCCGGCCTTTTCCCCTACCCGGTCGATAATCGGTCCCGCTATCCTGCACGGACCGCACCACGGAGCCCAGAAATCCACCAGAACAGGGACGGTTGCGTCCAAAACATCCGCTTTGAACGTCAGATCACTGGTTTCCTGCGCCATAACTCCTCCTTTTTTTGTGTATCAACTATGCTTATGTAAAGTGCATCTAGTTGCTTCGATTATTAAAAAGACGCAACAACTATGCCATCCCCTATCGCATGAAATATGGATATTTTTAATGAAATATCATATATTGGTCGATGCAATGCAACAATTGTGCACCATTATGATGCAACATGAAAACATCGCAACAGGAACCTGTATGAGCTGCCTTGATCCTGCAAAGAGAGGGTGTTGAGATACGTTCGGCGGAGTGCCCGTCGCAGCGCTATACAGGCGGCCCTGCCGGAACCGCGCCGTCTCATGATTCCCTTCGGTCAATTCTCCTACGGTACGAGGATAACAAGTCCAAAGCGGCCCAGGCTCTCGGCATCGACCGGACGACGCTCTGGCGGCACTTGAAACGATTGAGGCCTAACAGTGATTGCTAGCCGTCATTTACCTAGCATCCCGAAGCGTCAAGGTGAACAAAACACTTCATAATCCGGGTTAACCCTTAAAAAAGAATAAGCGATTTTTATCGGCAACGCTCAGAAAACCGGATATACTTTCAGGTATAAGAAGGAGCATACCATGAACATAACGATCTCCCAGGAAGGAGCCGTCTCCATCGTCACCGTGACCGGTACGATCATGCATGAGGACATCGCGACTCTCCGCAGCCGCCTCTCGGATAGTGTCAGTAACAGCCATGCCAGAATCGTATTGGATCTGAAAAGCGTGGGATACCTGAGCAGCAAATTCCTCGCCGTGCTCATCGACATACAGTCCGCCGCCAAGAAACGAGGCGGGGACATCATGATCGCGAATGCCAATACACTCATTACCAATCTGTTCGACATGACCCGCCTCAAGGAAAAAATCAGGCTGTTCGATTCGGTGGACACCGCGCGTGAAGCATTGGTAACACCGGGCGATGATAAACGGTCCGTTGATTGAGGCATTTTCGGCGCACCTCATGCAGATGCCTTACTCTCACCGATGAATCCATTTTCCATTCCTTTCAAAACCTTGCCTCCCGATACGGCAAAAATTCAGACGATCCACGCTCCCGGCCAGTGCCTCTCGTTCACTGCAGTGAACAGGATTTGACATAACCGCCATAAAACCCCCTGTTTTTTCGGCTGCTCATCTATATTGTTTCTGTGCAAAACGACGCTTATTTATCAATTTTTTTCCGATCCGCCGGAAGGCATCCCCATGGTATTACTTTATAAGTTTTTGGCAACATCCGCTATAGATTTGCAGGAAAAATGCCATATATTTTACCATTATCAATTTTTCACCATCTTAGAGGAGGGCAATCTGTATGACTCACCAAATGCTGGCACTGACGATCGTGATCAGCGCCGTTTTATCACTCAACGGCGAGCCCCTGTTTTACACCGATTTCAGGACCACGCCGGAGGGGTTTGCCGCGGCATCTCTTGCTGCGACGGCATTAAACGGCGATGATACCCTGGTCGTCAACCCGGCGCCGTCAACCGATCCCAAGGATACCGTCATCGACGGATGCACTCTTTCAGCGAACAAAAGCTCTACCACCAATACCGTCATTGTCATCTCCAAAGCGTCTCAGTCTTATGTAAAGGCCGGAGACACTGCCGGTTGTACCGCAGGCAGACTGGGACTTAAACAGACCGGCAATTCAATCAAGTTCCCTTCCGTTACCGGACCATGCACCATTACCTACTATGCCGCGGGATCATCGGCCGCAGGAAAGGCCATCACCTTTCTGGTCAACGGCGTCAGCGTACCGGAAGCAGGTTTCGCCGATCTCGCCATCGAGGGCGTACAGTCCACCAGGAAAATGGTCTACTCATCCAGCGAAGAAGGCCCCACGGAATTCACCATTATCGGTAATGGCGGCGTCTATTTATACGACGTTAAAATCGAGGCCGGAATGTCGGGGGTCATCCGCAACCGTTCAGTAAAAAGCCAGAAAAGCATCTGGACCAGGGACCACCTGGTCATCAACACGCACAACGCGGACATCGCCTTCTATTCCATCGCCGGGAAGAAAATCTTGAGCTCCGACCGAGCCATGATCAGCGTTTCCGCACTCCCCAAAGGCATCTATGTCGCCCGCGTTGGAGCGACCGGCGAGAAGATAAAAATCGTTCGATAACCGGTTTTTAAATAACAATGCGACGTACCTGGGGATGGGCAGTACTGCCCGTCCCTTTTTTTTAAACCCAGGCTGAGTGAAGCCACCAGTAACCGGAAAGGCCGTACCGCCATGAACCCGTTTCCGACCATCTTATTCTCAGCGCTGTTCCTCACTGCAGGAGTACCGGCTGTTTCCGCACCATCCCTCCAATCCCGTCTTGCCGGCGCCATCGACCTGGTGGTAGCGGCCGACGGTTCGGGGGACTTCCTGAAAATTCAGGATGCCATAAACGCCATTCCCGACAACAACCCGGTGCGGACGGTCATCTTCATAAAAAAAGGAACCTACCGGGAAAAGATCGTTGTCCCGTGGAAGAAAGCACACCTCACGCTGGTGGGCGAGCACGTTGACAGCAGCATCATCACCTTTAACGACGCCTCACTCGAAACAGTCGCCATGAACACCTTTACCTCCTACACCCTCCGAGCGGATGCGGACCATTTCGAGGCGATGAACCTGACCGTTTCCAACACCGCCACGAGCGCCCAGGCTGTGGCGCTCCATGCCAACGGTGATTGTCAGACCTTTCTCCACTGCCGTATCAGAGGGTGGCAGGACACCTATTTTAACAACATCCGGACGCGGAGCTATTTCAAGGACTGCGTCATGGAGGGGGCGGTCGACTACCTGTTCGGGTTCGGCATTGCGCTGTTCGACAGTTGCCTTGTCACCACCGTCCGTACCGACGGCTACATGACTGCCGCGGCGACCTCTCAGAACTATAGATTCGGCTTTGTGTTCATGAACTCCCGGATCGGTAACCCCTCCGGTATCACCTCCTTTTATCTTGGAAGGCCCTGGTTCGCCCATTCCCGCACCGTTCTGCTCAACTGCTGGGAGAGCGGCGCGGTCAACCCCGCAGGATGGAAGGCCTGGAACGGCAGAGAGGACACCTGCTACTACCGCGAGTATCAATGCACCGGCCCGGGCAGCAACATCAGCGCCAGGGTCCCGTTCGGAAAACAACTCACCGACCAGGAAGCCGCGGCATACAAACTTGACACTATCTTCTCGGCAAAATCATTTCCGCAGGGTGCCATGGCCGACACCTTTGAGACCAATACGATTCTGCGGCGGTTCCAGGTTTCCACGACGCCCAACATGGTCGATATCGCCCGGGCTTTTCTGAAGTGCGGACGGGACACCTTTCCGCCGATCCCTGCCTTCGACTGGCGGCCGCGGGTGGATACCAATCCGGTGTATGCAATCGTCAGAGCAAACACGGCGCGGCTTTTCGATTCGGTGAGGGTGAAGGTCAATCCGCCGTTTTCGCATCGAGAGGCGACCCTGCCGGCCGTTTCGCTGGAGCGAAAATGCAACAACCTCCTGATCCACCTGGTCGTTCTTCGCACCGGTTGGTTCGATTTCGCACTAT
>JAFGOU010000404.1 GCA_016926315.1 Chitinispirillaceae bacterium | reverse complement strand
TCGATGAAACCGAAAGAACCCGCGTGCGTTTATGCGCAGAGCCGCCGCAATGAACTATCGACGACCATGCACCACTAATATTTCTATTACGCCGTTTTAGTTGGGGCACAACAATGCGACGATTCAATTTACACATTCAATTATGTGGCGGACGCAGAGGTCGGGTAACCGCCCTTGCCCTGCTGATCGCGGTTTCGATATACGGTAAAACAAGGGAAATCGGAAAATCGCTGCCGATCCGCCAAATTACGATTCGGAATATCGTTTATGGGGCCGACGGCCGGATATTTGCCGTTCCCAACTATGTCACCGCCGGAAGCGTCGCCCTTTTCTGGGTGACTGAACAGGGGGATATTGCCCCGGTGCCGCAACGACTGTCGGTAAAAAATTTCGTCCGTTCATCAGGCCTCTTTTTTCTGCAAAAAAACCATGAGAACGAACCTCCCATGGCATTTATTTCGCTTCCGGAACTGCTCTCGGGTTATGCCGTCGACTTTTCGGGAAGCGGCCGTACCCTTGTCGTGGCCGGTGGAAATACCGTTAATGTGTATGATGGAAACAACAAATGGGAAAAGATAAAATCGCTTACTATCGGTCAATCGGTAACGAGGGCGGTGTTATCGCGCGACGGGACCCTGCTGGCGATCATCTCCGACGGGAAACTGTTTCTTTTCTCCACCCCCGGGTATACCCATATCACCACGATCGAACCGGCCGGTAACTGCCGGTTCAGCGATGCTGCTTTTTCAAACGATAATTCGCGACTCGCCGTGTTCGAATACCGTTCCACCATGTTCGACTACGGATCCCGCATCCGGATCTACCGGAGCACCGACGGGATGTTCGACCGTAACCTCCCTTTTTTCCCGACCCGCCCTTCTTCCGAACCAGGAGAGCACCTGCCGCTTGTTTCCTGGGCGCCTGGCGACACTGCGCTTGCCGCTACTATCCCAACCGCGTTTACCGGAAAGGTGTATCTGATAAAGAGCAATGACGGAGGCACGATAAAAGAGTTCAAAGGATTCTGCCATGCATTCTCCACCGACGGCACGATGTTCGCAGCACAGGGCACTGTTTTTTCAACTATTGACTGGTCGGTTCTGGGGTCGATCCCCCGTTCGGCAGTCACCTGCACCTTCTCACCCACAGAACGGGCGATCATTGTCGTCACCCGGGACAGCATACGCCGTTACAGGATTGAAGAGAAGTAAGAAGTCGCCCTCATTTTGTTCCACATTAAATAATAACGGAAGTGTTGACCGGATCATTCAATAACAACTATTTTCACCTCTGGTGAACAGGACTAATGTAATCTGTCAGGCCGCCTGTTAAACGTATAAGTGTTCAAACAACGGGTGTTCAGTGGTGCCCGAACGGTATATTTCTGATCCTGGACGACTTCTCAACATTTTGCCTGTAGCTTTCGGTACCGTCTTATTTTAATAGTCAATTAACTGGCCTGCGAAACAGGATGTGTGTTTATATTTCGATAATCCTGCCAGATTGCGGATGATGAACGGAAATTGAATGAGACACCGTGATTTTTTTCTGCTGAAATGCGCACTGGCGCTACTGGTCGCCGTTGTGACCGGCTTTGCCCAGGAAAGCGCAACGATCATCCAACAGAAAAGGATGGCCTTTACCCGCCTTAGGGAAAGCGGCCTTTCCAGGGACGAAGCCGAAACCTTCAGCATGTACCTTCAGATCGCACTCGCCGATGCGACCCAGTGGGAAATCATGGATTTTTCGGTTACCAAGGCACTGATCGTGGAACGTGGCGGAACGGAGAACTGCACCGATCTCCAGTGCGAAATTATTAATGGCCAGTTACTCAGCGTTGACTACATGTGCTTCGGCAGCATCGAGACGATCGGCCGTACGTTTTCACTCAATGTGCAGGTCGCCGATATCGGATCAGGCAGGACGGTGGCCAATGTCTCGAAATTTTTCAAGGGCAAGGAGAAGGTGTTCATAAGTAAAGTTATCCCGCTGGTCGCCCGGCAGGTCGCGACCACGATTCTTGGAAAACAAGCGGTCGCCAAAAACCGTGAAAAAGCGACGCCGTCATCGCTCGAGAGCGTGATCGAACAGCGGGCGAATCAGTCGTTCAGTGATGTGCGGGGGTATCTTTCCTACGGCAGTGACAGCGATATCGAAACCACGGGGAAGCTCGCCTTCGGTTATTTTGTTACCGGACGGCACATGGTTCCCGACGACGCGCTGCGGTACAGCTACCAGCTCCAGTCCTACCTGGCCGATGTGGGGGCCTGTGCCATGCTGTACATCGATGAAATGGAACGGCTCATGCAGCTGCGCGGCGGTAATTTACAATGTGGAAACATGAAGTGCGCGATGAACGTCGGACGCCTCCTGGGCGTCGATTACATGGGATATGGTAAAATCCGCAAATTTTTTGGGCGGTTCATCGTCCGTGCCTATATTATTGATGTGGAAAAGGGCACGCTTCTCATTAAGGAAAAACGCCGTTTTCGCGGCAGGGAGATCGTTTTCCTCACCGAGGTTATACCGCAGCTTGCCTACCGGCTCGGGGAAGTACTCGAACGGAAGGTTAACAGGGGCGGGTATTAAACCCCGCATTACCCTTGCTGCTCGTCCGGCAGTGGAGTAACCGTCACCTAAAATAAAAATGGAGTGTTGCGACACCGCGGCAACACTCCAGCTCCTGATATATCAGTATGATATAACACCGCAAGACCCGATCATCTTTCCTCCCCCCTCTTCCCTCCTAACACCTTGATTCTTCGCAATTCCCCTCATACCTTTTCCTTGGCATATAAATTGAATTACTCATAAAACAACCTTTTCGAAACGGCAATAATTATTTACTACTTATTATCAGGAGGTTCTATGCGTTTCGTACCACTCATCTTTTTAGGAACGGCACTCTTTGCAGTGACCGCCTCCGCAGAAACCGGATTTTCAGTGAATGCGGAAATCAATATTAAAAAATCGCAGGCTGATTCCCTGCAGCAGAAAGCGGACAGTCTGGAAAATGAGGCTTCACGGCTCGAGGACCGGCTCGACGACATCCAGGAGGCGCGTAAAGACCGGAAAGATCTCAAAGATGATCTTGAAGACCAGATCAAAGAGCTACAGGAAGAGCTTGACGATCTGAAGGAGAGAATCGATGATGCCAGAGAAGAGATTCAGGATAAGGTTGAGGATCTGCAGGATGTAAAAGATGATTTGGATGAGAAGATGGAAGAGGAGCGTCACATCGGTTCCTTCATTCTGACGTTCGAATATTCACATCTTGATGTCGATCCGCTGAAATATCTGGTGAGGAACGACAGATCGCTGCAGGGCGCGCGGGACAAATTCGATTTTTCAAATAATCAGATGATGATGTTCGGCCTGATGGGGTATTACAATATGGAAAATAACGTAAGGGTCGGCAACGGTTTTTACACAGGGTACAAACTCTTCCAGAGTGACGCATACACCGGTATTCATTATGATTCGCTGCATATTGATTCCATGGAAGTCGACTCGGTCATCACCTTACGGGTGATTCCGGCCTATATCGGCTTTATCTGTGAGAAGGCGTTCGTGTATGATCCGGTCAACTTTTTCGCGGGAATCATGCTCGGCGGCAATATGACGATTTTAGTGAAGGAAGACCAGCAGATGGACCAGACGAGTTCCTTTATCCGTGATGAATACGAGGAAGATCAAAAAAGCCGTTTCAGCGTTGCCCT
>JAFGOU010000403.1 GCA_016926315.1 Chitinispirillaceae bacterium | reverse complement strand
GCAAATAACGGGATAATGCAGTATATTTCGTCATGTGGCGAAATATAGAATCAACCTGTTCCATAACGGTACCGGAATAACAATCAGGAAAAAAACACATGAGAAACGACGTGAAACCGGTCATGGGTGACTTCATTGCGATCACCAAAGCGCTTTCGGATCCGCATCGCGTACGGGCGCTTTTTGCATTGCGCGATGGCGAATTGTGCGCATGCCAGATAATAGAATTGCTCGGCCTGGCGCCGTCGACCGTTTCAAAACACATGTCCGTTCTTAAACAGGCCGGACTGGTGGAAAACCGCAAGGAAGAACGATGGATGTATTACCGGTTGCCGCAAAAAGAGACAATGCCGGTGATGGTTCGTGACGCGTTCAAATGCGTTTTCGGGGCATTGTCCGATGATGATACCGTCATTGGCGACCGGGAAGCCCTTAGAAAGATTACGAAACAGGACCTTTCAAAACTATGCAAGGTTCAGCGGAGCAGATAGCATGGCGGCAAAACTGAAGATTCTGTTCCTCTGCACCGGCAACTCCTGCCGCAGCCAGATGGCCGAAGGGTGGGCGCGGCATCTGAAAGGCGATGTCATGGAGGTCTGGTCCGCGGGCATTGAAACACACGGGCTCAATCCCCTTGCCGTCAAGGCGATGGCCGAAGCCGGGGTGGATATTTCAGGTCACCGGTCCAAGCATCTTGACGAGGTGCGGGATATTCCGTTCGACTGGGTGATCACGGTGTGCGACAATGCGAACGAATCCTGCCCCGTGTTCCCGGGTCTGGTCAGGCGGCTGCATATAAGCTTCGACGACCCGCCGAAGCTGGCAAAGGGTACGAAGAGCGAGGAGGAGGCGCTTATCCATTACCGGAGGGTTCGGGATGAGATACGGACCTTTGTGGAGGGCTTGCCGGGGAATCTTGGGTAATGATTTTTATGAGGAATTCTGTCATGTTGTGTCAGAATATGTCACCCTGAGCGTCAGACCCATTGTCACCCTGAGCCTGTCGAAGGGTCGACATGACTGTAATTCAGCGAAAGAGTCAATAAATGTACTTTGTCTACATTGTCCAATGCAACGACGGCTTCTATTATACCGGTGTGACAAATGACCTTGAGCGGCGGGTGAATGAACATAACAGCGGATTGATCGAGGGGTTTACTTCTAAAAGATTACCGGTACGCCTGATGCACCAGCAGGGTTTCCAGTTTATAGACGATGCGATCCGCGCGGAAAAGCAGATCAAAGGGTGGTCAAGAAAAAAGAAGGAGGCGCTGATTAACGCTGATTTTGCTCTGCTGAGGCTGCTTGCTAAAAGGAAAGGATCGGCAGGTGACCCTTCGACGGGCTCAGGGTGACACCGACGGGCTCAGGGTGACGAATAGAAAGGATTGACAAATGACAACAGCAAACCCCGCCACCGATACCCGCAGCTTGAAAAGCCTTTTCGAGCGCTATCTTACCCTCTGGGTCGGCTTGTGCATTATCGGCGGGATTTCCCTGGGCAGACTTGTGCCGGGTTTCGCCCGCGCGCTCGACGGAATGTCGCTCTCGGTCAACAGCGCGCCCGTGGTCTCCATCCCCATCGCCATCTGCCTCTTTTTCATGATGTACCCGATCATGATCAAGATCGATTTCGCTTCAGTGGTAAAAGCCGGCAGAAACGGCAAACCGGTTTTTCTCACGCTCATCATCAACTGGGCAATAAAACCGTTCAGCATGTACGCGATCGCCCTGCTGTTTCTGGGGTATGCGTTCAGGGGCTTTATCGGCGTTGACGCCACGGACCTTGTTAAAATTCCTTTTGGCCTCGATCTTTCTGTCGGAGCGGTACACGGCGCCGGAACCGTGGTGGTGCACGAAGGCGTTAAAATGCTGGAGATACCGCTCTGGCGTTCCTATTTTGCAGGCGCGATCCTTCTGGGTATAGCCCCCTGTACCGCCATGGTGCTGGTATGGGGATACCTTGCCCGGGGCAACGACGGCCTTACCCTGGTCATGGTGGCGATCAACTCCCTGACCATGCTCGTCCTGTACGGCGTGCTCGGCGGATTCCTGCTCGGCGTCGGAAGACTGCCGGTCCCCTGGCAGGCGCTGCTGCTCTCCATCGGCGTTTATGTGGCGCTCCCGCTTGCGGCCGGATACTTTTCACGAAGATGGATCATTGCTATAAAGGGAGAGCAATGGTTCAGGAAGAAATTCCTGCATGTTCTGACGCCGGTGACCATCGTCGCCCTGCTCACGACGCTCGTGCTGCTTTTCTGTTTCAAGGGTGAGGTGATCATGGCAAACCCCCTTACCATCGTATGGATCGCCATTCCGCTGTTTATCCAGACCGTCCTGATTTTCTCGCTCGGGTACGGCGCGGCGCGAATGCTGAAGCTTTCATACCAGGATGCCGCGCCCGCGGCCATGATCGGCGCCTCCAACCACTTTGAGGTGGCGATCGCCACGGCGGTCATGCTGTTCGGCCTGTCATCCGGCGCCGCGCTTGCCACGGTGGTCGGCGTTCTCATCGAGGTTCCGGTCATGCTGATGCTCGTAAAAATTTGCCTGCGAACGCGGCACTGGTTCAAGGGCGGACATCCGGTTTCCGGAACGAATTGAATATGGAGGTAATTGAAAAACGCCATTTACTGACCCTTCGACAAGCTCAGGGTGACATGATATTTACTTAATATCAAACACTTACTACTGTCAGGCTGAGCCTGTCGAAGCCTTTCTGAATAGTTTTACAGTTAACTCTATACCAAGAACAATTCACCTCTACCCGAATAAGGGAGAATTTATGAAAACGGCAGTATTCACAGCTCTGTGTACCGGTATTTTTTTTGCGCAGGCAATCCAGGCAGTACCCACCAATGCAAAATCGGCCATTACTGAAGCTTCCACCGCAGGGCAGTTTTTAGCCCTTATTTTCTATGATACGCAGGACGCCTCCCTTGCCGGTTTGACGTCGTCCGTCGCAACGTTCAACAAAACGCGGACTAAAAAAGTCTCGGTTTACAAGGCAAAATTGAGCGACCCGGCAAACAGGGAGATTGCCGGCAAATACGGTATCCGGAGCGGCGGCGACCTTCCGATTGTTCTCATGGTCGCTCCCAATGGCGTAATCACCGGCGGCTTTCCCAAAGCAATAACGGCCGATCAGTTAATGCAGGCCATCGTCAAGATAACCCATGATCCGGGCATCGCGCAGATGGCGCAGCGGAAAATAAGGATTGTCGGGGGAAAAATTGTTGCGTAATGAACAACGTAAGGATTACCTTCGCTTCAACCTATAGCTCGGAATAGAATCATGTCCCAATGCGGTACCGAAAAAGAACCGGAAACGCCATCCTGCTGCTGCTCCCGGAACACCGCGCCTTCAATCCGGAATGTTTCCCCGGCCTGGACCCGGGCCGACCGCCAGGGCGCCATCCTCTGCCGCCTCTCCAACCGGTTCCGCATGCGCTACCGCGTGGATCCCGGCCTCTACGCCGTCGGCTCGCCTAACGCATCTTCGCCGCTGTTCGTTTCCGCCAGCTACCGGCTGAGCTTCAATCTCCTTCGCCGCGCACTTGCGTCAATCGACGGCTGGGTCCTCGTGCTTGACACCAAGGGCATAAACGTCTGGTGCGCGGCGGGCAAGGGAACCTTCGGGACCGCCGAACTGGTCGGGCGGATCGCGTCAACCGGTCTCGCCTCAATCGTTTCCCATCGCCGGCTTATCGTTCCACAGCTGGGCGCGGTCGGTGTTTCGGCCCATGAAGTCAGAAACGCATCCGGGTTCAGCGTGACCTATGGTCCGGTCCGCGCGCAGGATATCCCGGCATTTATCGCCGCGGGGAACAGAGCGACACCTGCAATGCGGACCATCCGCTTCCCGCTCATGGACCGCGCGGTGCTCACGCCGATGGAGCTGTTCCCCGCGCTGCGTAAATTCATCTGGATCGTCCTTGGATCGTTTGTCGTCCTTGGCGCTCATCCGCAGGGAATCCTGTTTGTCCCTGCGTTCACCGCCGCGCTGCCGGTCTGCCTGGCGCTTTTTACCGCGCTCGTCGCAGGAACCGTGATCACACCGCTCCTGCTGCCCGTTATTCCCGGACGATCGTTCGCCATCAAAGGGGCCCAAACCGGCGCAATCGCGCTGATGCCGTTTCTCTGGTTCCACGACCGCCTGTTCGGTCCCGGCTGGCCGCTTCCTGCAGCAGTCATCCTTTTCGGTGTCGTCACCTCCTCCTACCTGGCGCTCAACTTCACCGGCTGCACCACCTTTACCGGCATGTCGGGCGTAAAAAAGGAGATGCGGGCGGCCATCCCGCTGTATATCGGCGCCGTAGCGGTCTCCTCCTGCCTTGTCATTTTCCACAAAGTATTGGAATGGGAGCTGCTGTGAACTTCCTGAAAAACGTTGCGACCCTGAAGCTTGATCAGGAGAAATGCACCGGCTGCGCCATGTGTACCAGGGTCTGTCCGCGAGGTGTTCTGGAAATGCGCGACCGCAAGGCTGCTGTCGTTCTCCTTGACGCCTGTATCGAGTGCGGCGCCTGCATGAAAAACTGCGCGTTCGGCGCCATAACCGTCGCCACCGGTGTCGGGTGCGCCGCCGCGCTTATCAACGCCATGATCACCGGTGGTGAGCCGACCTGCGACTGCAAAGACGAAGTGAAGGGGTGCTGCTGAGGACGAAGCGGCTCTGACGCTGCAGACCTATATTCGGGAAGTAAATAGTTCTCGTCCAAAACAGGGGTTTTCGGACAGACACTATTTATATTACCTGTCTTATGCACCTATTAACGGTTTCATAATAATATGCACGAGATACACCATACCGGTCATTTCGACGAACGCAGTGACCCTTCGACAGGCTCGGGACTCAATATAAGCGGTCTGTAGGCATTGAAAACTTTAGGCGCCAGATTGGCGCTTACGTTGGGGTGGTATGCGGTATCCGCCCTTTGACTTTTCCAAAAAAGGCGTAGCCATGCTGTCGAACGTATGACCAACCACCCCCTCACCCGCTCTCCCTCCCTCCACCGGCTTGAACTCCTGGTCGGTGACGCGGTCCTGAAAAAACTCGCGGCCACCCGCGTCATCATTTTCGGTCTGGGCGGCGTGGGGAGCTGGTGCGCCGAGGCGCTTGCGCGGTCAGGCATCGGCACCATCGCGCTGGTCGATTCAGACACGGTCTGCGTTACCAATATCAACCGCCAGGT
>JAFGOU010000402.1 GCA_016926315.1 Chitinispirillaceae bacterium | reverse complement strand
GACATAATACGAGCAACTTACCGCTTTATTGCATTGAATTTGAATAAGTTGCATATTTTTCAAAACCTGTTCAGCAAGCCCGAATTACCGCCAAGGGCCGGGGTTGCCGCGGCGACCGTGGTATCGAACCCGCTGATGGCAAGCGGCATGCCCTGTACCTCCACCTTCATCTTGTCCAGCATCCCTTTGGCTTTGTCCGCCGACCCGAAATCCATGACGAAGATAATGCAATCATACAGGGTGTCGAAAAGCATCACCTGATAAATTCCCGCGACGAGTCCCTGGTCGATAAACTTCGGGGCTCCTCCGTCGATCATCTGGTTCATCAGGATGGCACCGTCATAAATCTTGTACCGCGTACCGTCCTCCTCCCATCCCGTGGCAACTGAATCGCCGGGCAGGTGAAGCTCCCAGACGTATCGAACGGACGAAGCCCCGTCTTCCGGACCGTTGGTGCCTTTACAGAAAACAAACAACGCCGCGATGGCGACGACAAGCGTTCTTTTCATTTATCAATAGCCTTTCCCGGTCAGCGCACCGTAACGACGCCGGTCGACGGTCGTCCGTTCTGCGCGACACTGATGATATAACGGCCGGCCGACGCTTTCACCCCGGCCGACGTTGTTCCGTCCCATGCGGCAAAAAAGCTCCCGTCGGATTGACGCGACACGGCAAGCTCCCGCAATATGCGGCCGCCAAGATCGGTTACCATGGGAAAAACCGCAGCGTCCTGTTCCAGTTCGAACCGCAACGGTCGGCTGTTTCCCGTGCCGGGTATGCCGACCGTAAGAATCGCCCGACTTCCTGCTGCATCCTGTCGTGCGACCGGCGTCACTGGGGCAGGGGGAACGTTAATGAACGTATTCGCGGTTTCGCTTGTCTGATAACCGAATTCGGTCAGATACCGGGTGATCACGGCCTGGTCGATTGCCGCTCCCATCGCGGTTTCGCGGACCCTTTTCGCGGTCAGATAGTCGACCGCCGGGCCGAAGACACCCATGATGAGACGGGCGGGCGCCGAGTCGACCGGCGCGACCGGTCCACCTGCCATGTTCGACCAGAGTGAGTCGATGACGCAGAGCTGTTGACGCGGGGGCGTTCCGCCGAGGATCGCGTCGCTCTTATTGATGGCAAGGAGATAGTTGATGTCGTGCGGTTGCGGCTGAAAGGTGCCGAGATGGTTTTTAAGCGACAGCGAGCAGAGGCCGGTATGGTCGTAGGAGTGCGCCTTGTTGACCCCGATGTTTATCAGGATATCGGCGGTGCCGTTCGCCAGTTCCCGGATGCACTGATAGCTCCCTGCCATGGGGGCGGGGGTGGGAGTGCCGGTCTTGGCGTAATATGCGCCGCTGCGGGTACTCACCTTGACGCCCGCGGGTATGCCGTTGCCGATGTAACTGCCGTAGAGGGTGCTCAGGTCTTCCACGGCAGTGGCATCGAACAGGGTGATGTTTGTCAGGGGTATACCGAGGTTGCCGAGTTCCCGGCAGATTTTGTCGATGACCGCGATCCGCGGGTTGTTCATGGGGCTGCCGTTTGGCGCGCCGCCGTTGGTCTTGCCGTTGATCTTGATGGCCACCACGGTTGCCGCATACTCCTTGCCTGACGGCTTCTGAAAAATCGTGCGCCACGCCTCCGCGGCCGTGGGCTTCTGGGCAAGCGCTTTGGCCATTTCGTCGAGATTGAGCTGCACACGGGAGGTGACGACCGGTGCGTTCTGGGCCGCCATGGTGTTCCGGATGTAGTTGCCGGTAATCATGGAAGGATCGTGGCAACAGACAACCCGGAGATTATCGATGGCGGGATTGATCGCCTTACGGTTTGTCCAGGATGACGAAGCCGCCGCGGCGCGTGCTGGGGTAAGGCCGCCTGACGCCACCGTAACGCCGGCGGCCGCGATTTTTTTCATGAATTCCCGACGACCCGGACCGTGACGCTTCATCGACATCCGATCTTTTTGCTTTAGTACCATATCCTGCCGCGTACGGTCCGGTTCCCTGCCCTGAGGGAGAAAAGATACGGCCCGCTGCCCGCACGCCTGCCGCCCGACGTCTCGCCGTTCCATTCAAGGCCGGGAGAGGACCAGATACGCTCTCCGTGCAGGGAGAAAACGGCAAGTTCGGGGGTTCCCGGCACCTTCCCGTTGAGAATGAAACGGACACGCGTGCCGCCGGAAAGACGTTCGGTCCGCACCTGCAGCCCGAGCTGCTCCGGCGCGCGGCCGCTCCAGACCACCGGCGTGTTCCACGGCGGCGCGATGTTCACGACATCGACATTGGCCGGATCGGCGTTGCCGAGGTTGTAGGGCGCGCCGGCCGAGAGGTTGAAAACGTTGCGCGCCATGGTTTCGCGGTCGCTTGAAAGGCCGTTTGCCTTGAGAATCAGGAGCCCCTGATAGTCCGCCGCGACCATGTCTTTGCTGGCAATGATCGAAAAGGCGGTTTTGTTGGGGTTCTGTCCCGGACCGCTGTCGGTTCTGATGGCGATGCCGTCGATGAGCGTAAGAACCTGCTTCTGCCTGAAGGTCGGCTGGCTGTTGAGAATTGCGAGCGCCGGCGATGACGCATTTGTAAAATTATTGTGGAACGTTTCCAGCGAACCAAGGGGGCTTATCGCGCCCATCATGTTCTTCTGTGACATGGTCACGCCGCAGGGGAACTGGATCCCCATGGCCCAGCAGGCCGCCAGGTTGATGAAATAGTCGCACTCCATGATCACGTTCTGTATCCGGAAGGTGGTGCCCCCCACGGTGAACTGCGGATTGGCGGTTGCGGCGGTTCCGCTGCGGTCGCTTGCCGTGATGTTCGCCGCGGGGAAGGTGGCGTTGAGCATGGAGGTGAGGCCGGATCGCAAGGCGGTGTACACCTTTGCGTACGAAGGAGAGTTGGTGATACTGTAATTCGCGTTGTATTTGATGACGATTTTTGTGGAACTCGTCACCGGCTGGGGAAACAGCGCTTCGTATGCCGCGGCCCTTGCCGTTTTTCCCGTAAGTTCCATGATGCAACGGTCCACCATCTCCTGCACCCGCGCGGGAACCGCCGCGGTTCCAGAATAACACTGCGGATCGTTGGCAATAACCACCTTGGAACGCGGTGCGCCGGCATGAACGGAAGGAGAAATAAGCGGAGAAACCGATACCGCGGTCGAGGCGACCGCAGCCGTCTTGAGGAAATCCCTGCGTCTCATCAGGCCCCCCTTATGAGAAGGATTTTACCGGGAAACGGCAATCCGTGCGATGAGATGTTGTCGCGGCATTGCGCTGCCTCTGATAATATAAACACCGGGAGGGATCGGCGCTTGGAATTGATTCAAGCCGCGCCAGAAAAAGCGGTTCCCGGACCGTGGTGTTACCCGTCAGTACATGAATCGCGACCGCCGGTAACGATTCAAGCCATCCGTGCCCGCGCATACAGGTCGCTCCCCCGGGAATCGATGGCAACGACAAGCGGGAAGTTGATGACCTTCAGCTCGAGGACCGCTTCCGGGCCAAGAT
>JAFGOU010000401.1 GCA_016926315.1 Chitinispirillaceae bacterium | reverse complement strand
CCCGGCATCGTCCATCGTCTCGACAAGGACACCTCGGGGTTGCTGGTGGTGGCGAAAACGAACCAGGCGCACGCCGCCCTTGCCGCGGCGTTTTCGTCGCGGACCATCCATAAAACGTATGTGGCGTTCTGTATCGGCGTGCCGAAGGAACCGGAGGGGGTGATCGATCTGCCGCTCGGCCGCAACCGGAACGATCCGGTAAAACGGTCGACCGACAGCGCCGGCAAACCGGCGCAGACAAGGTATTCGGTGGTTGCGGTGAACGGCCGGATTTCGCTGGTACGGTTCATGCCGCATACCGGCCGCACCCACCAGATTCGCGTGCACTGCAGCAGTAGGGGGTTTCCGATTGTCGCCGACGAACTGTATGGCGGCGGCAGGGGGAGGCTGCAAAGGGTCCCGCCGCTTGTCCGCCCTTTTGCCGCGGCGGTATTCGACTGTTTTACCCGTCAGGCGTTGCATGCGCGAAGCATCGCGTTCGAGCACCCGTTTTTTAAGCGGGAGATAGTGCTCACCGCGCCGTTTCCGGCTGATTTTCACAAGGCGCTTTCGCTGTTCGGAAAAAGCGAGGTTGCGGGCTTGGATTAAATGGATAATGAAGATTTTATTTCGACCTGATCGGTTTAGGTAGTGTCTGTCCGAAAAGTTCTTATTTTGACGTCATACCGGCGAAAGCCGGTATCCAGCTATCGAAATCAACCCGAAAACCTGGATTCCGGCTTTGCCGGCTTAGCTGGATACGCCAGAGGCGCCTTATTGGTGCTGTGCACCTGGCTAGTACCTCCCGTTCAATTCCAAAGTCAGCGGCTTCGAGAAATGCGGTGGGCATCAGTTACCGTTGCCCTTTGCAATAGCGAGAGGATTCCGGGGCTTCCGTCAGAAGTTTCCGCTTTTCATGCCTCCGGCGAGGCATGTATACCCTCTCCTTGAGGAGAGGGTCTGTCCCGCAGAGACGGGTGAGGTCAAACGGAAAAACAAGACCATCCGGTTACCTCTGGAGACCGTCGGGAAAACATCTGGGCACCTTGATTTTTGTCCGGGCGACCCGATACGTCGCCCCTGCACAGCAACGGTGCGGCAACGGGAATCTGCCGGTCATCGTTTTTCAGAGATCCCTCGCCGGAGCTCGGGATGACAAGGGCTTCCGTCCGGCGTTACCGCTTTACATGCCTCCGGCGAGGCATGTATACCCTCTCCTTGAGGAGAGGGTCTGTCCCGCAGGGACGGGTGAGGTCAAACGGAAAAAGTGAACATACAGGTATCCTCCGGAACTTTATCCAACTCCGCCGGGTGCCGGGGGATAAACCAAAGAATACAGAAAATGCTCATCAGCCAGCCGGAAGAGTGGCGCTGAATCCTAATTCTTATTATATTAATAGAGAGGGTCATTTTACGGATTGCCGTATTTCAGTCACCGCTGCAGCATGATTTACATAAGAAAATGGTGTATGATCGCTTATTTAAGCGGGAAAGTGATGCAAATCCGGCGGCTTTTCAGGAACGATTTCTATTGTTTTTCATCGAGTTGAATGGTAATGATTAATTATGCATACTATCTAAGTGTTATCCGGTATACATAGTATGGTGGTACGCGATTGAGGGGGAAGGAAGGAATATGGGAACCAACACGGTAAAACGATTGAACACCATCGTGTCGCAGGCGCAATCATGGCGGTCGGTATGGTGCGCTGTGGCGGCACTGTGCATGCTGTCGACCATGACCATTGAAGCGCAGGAAAACTACTCTACGTGGGCCGACTCGCAGCGGATTTACATCAACACCACCTCCAGCGGCGCGAACGTGGCGAACAATGTGACCAATTTTCCGGTCCTGATCCGTCTCAACCCTGCCAATTTCTCCAGGTTTGCGCGTACGCAGCCCGGCGGCGTGGATATCCGGTTCGCGACATCGGCCGGCACGCATCTCAGCTACCAGATCGAACGGTGGAAAGATGGGACCAATAACCTCGATACCGCGGAGATCTGGGTAAAGGTGCCCACGGTTACCGGGAATAATACCACCCAGTTCATACGGATGTACTTCAACAAGGCGGGAGTCGCAGACTCCAGCAGGAGTCAACTGGTTTTCGACAACGGGTTCACCAGCGTATGGCACCTGAATGAAGCAACCGGTACCGGGCCGCGTGACGCTACGGCCAGCGCCAACCATTTCACCACGCGGCCGGGCGTGACGTCGGTCAGCGGCCTTATCGGATTGGCGCGGCGGTATGGCTCTGCGGCAGGAGCATACGATACGATCGCCAGCAGGACCAGCCTGAACATAGACGCGAACAGAAACCTGACGATATCCGCGTGGGTCAACCGTGTCGGAAACAATTTTGTCAATGCGCCTGACCAGGGGATATTCGGAAAGTACCGGTGGGCTGCAGGCAAGCAGAATATGCGCGAGTATGTGTTGCAATACTGGTCGCCGCATTATGCGACCGCGGTGGGTGATACCGGATTCAAGTTCCGTCTTTCACAGGACGGTGTCGCGGACTCCCGGAATCCGCGGACCACCACGTACGTTCCGTCGGTCAACAACAGGTGGAACCACGTGGTCGCGACCTCGGACGGTTCAACCACACGGATTTATCTGAACGGCGTCCTCCAGACGTTGACAAATACTGCGACCACCCCGGCGACCATCTATGCCGGTACCGGAAGCGCTACTATCGGACTCATGGATGACGATACTACAACCTACAGCGCCACCTGTTGCCGCCAGTATTTCAACGGCATTATCGATGAACTGCGATTCAGCAGGAACCTTGCACGCAACGCGGACTGGATAAAACTGGAGTTTGAGACGCAGAAACCATTGGCGAACAGTATCATTCCGCAGACCATGTCGGTTCCGTCGATTACCACGCAACCGGTGGGTGCCACGATACAGGTCGGCGTGTCACATACTTTTTCGGTATCCGCCTCGGTCACACCCGACCACAACATCGGCACCAACCCTTTGCGCTACGCCTGGTATAAAAACAGCGTTACGGCAGGGAACCTGATTGCCGGTGCGACCTCCTCGACGTTT
>JAFGOU010000039.1 GCA_016926315.1 Chitinispirillaceae bacterium | reverse complement strand
GTGCGCCGCATCGTCGCACTTCACTACGGAAGGATCTACGTCGAGCAGACCGGCCCGAACGGCACCACGTTCCGTATCGAACTGCCCAGGGCAACGGTTGAAGACTCCGATGTCGATACCAAGTCCCTCATGCTCAACCGCACGAGCACGACCCTTCTCATGCTCGAAGACGACCCGAAAATACGGAATATCATGAAGTTTTTCCTTAAAGAGTTCGACTATGCCATACTGGAGGCGTCCTCAAGCGACGAAGCGGCAAAGCATCTCAGGGAAAGCGGCGGCAAATGCCGTATCCTTATCACCGACTGGAAAATCGCCGGAGAGGACCCGCATCAGGTCATTGCGAAACTGCGGCAGATCAAACCCGAACTCGTGGTCATTGTGGTTTCCGGATATCCGCCACCGTTAAAAAGCATCGAAAAGCTTAAGATCTACCGCTGGTTCACCAAACCTTACGACAAGAACCAGCTCGACATAGAGATTCAGAGGGCTTTGCGGGGTATGCCTCCGCGAACGTGAAAACCGACCGGTTTCATCGACCCCTGTGCCGCTTTGCAGGGACGTGTTTACATCAGTAAACAGAATAGCCGTTTCCTTCCGGCGAACTTCCGACGGCGGACCCGTTTCTTTTTATATTATCTCCATCCATGTGTCTTCACCCTCCTTCCGGCAAGGGGTCCAATCATGCCCGTGGCTGCCAATCGCACCATCGTACCCAAAGTCGTCTTTCTACTGCTGTCGGCCGTACTGGCTACGGCCGTCTCCCAGACCTCGCCGCATCAGGAGATCCGTATCACCCGCGACTGGAAATTTTATCGCGGCGACATTTCGGGCGCCGATGCGGTTTCCTTCAGTGACAACTCCTGGGAAACGGTTTGTCTGCCCCATACGGTCAGGGTGGAGAATGTTGGTTTCACCCCCCAGACCAACTATCTCGGCTATTGCTGGTATCGAAAATCGTTTGCCTCCCAACCCTCATGGCAGGACAAAAAAGTGGTGTTCAGATTCGAAGGCGCCATGCAGAAGGCCGAGGTATGGATCAACGGCACTAAAAAAATCACCTATCTCGGCGGCTACACGCCTTTTTCCATTGATATCACGCCTCATCTTTCCTGGACGCAGAACAATGTCGCCGCCGTACGGCTTGATAACCGTGCTGACAACACCTTTCCCGTGGGATACGTGCCGACCACGTTCAACGGAACCTATGCGCTTCCCGATCTTTCCTACTTTGGCGGCCTCTATCGTGACGTGACCGCGATCGTTACCGATAAGCTGCATATTTCCGATCCGCTGCTCGCGAACATCGCCGGCGGAGGAGGGGTGTTCATCACCACGCCGACGGTGTCGTCTTCCAACGCTTCGGTCCAGGTCAAAACCCATGTGCAGAACGAGTATTCCGACAGCCGAACCGTTTCGCTGACCAGCACCATTCTTTCGAACGACGGCCAGACGGTGCAGACCTCCACCGCAACACAGACAATCGCAGCGGGCGCTGGATACACCTTTACCCAGGCCATGAACGTCTCGAGTCCCCGGCTCTGGCACCCGTATTCACCGAACCTGTACGTGATGAAGTCCGCGGTCAGCGACGGGACGCGGAACGCTGACGAGATCAGCACCACGTTCGGCATCAGGAGCATCAGTTTTACCCGTTCCGGCGGTTTTTCGATCAACGGACAGCGTATGGTCTTCCGCGGCGCAAACCGGCACCAGGAGTATCCCTATGTGGGTAACGCGGTGCCGCTTTCGGGACAGTATCGCGACGCCCTCAAGATGAAAGAGGGAGGAATGGATTTCGTTCGTCTGAGCCACTACATGCAGCCGCAATCGTTTCTGGATGCCTGCGACCGGCTGGGACTCATGGCCATGAACTGCGTTCCCGGGTGGCAGTATTTCAATAAAACCGCCGCTTTCCGCGACAACGGCATTACCCAGCTTCGCTCCATGATGCGGTATCAGCGCAATCATCCCAGCATCATCCTGTGGGAAGTGATCCCCAATGAATCCTATGTCGATACCATCTGGTCGCGCCCGTTCCAGACCGCCGCGCATCAGGAGCTTCCCGCCGGACTGTTTTATACCTGCGGTGAAGAAGCGAACTGGGGAGCGGGCGGCGTACTGGAGGTATACATGTCCTCGACCCAGCATGAAGTACGAACGCGAAGCGGCTCACCAAGACCCTGCGTCATTTCCGAATATGGCGACTGGGAATACGGCGGCTGGACCGGGACCAGCAGGGTCAGCCGCAGCGCCGGTGAGGCGTCACTTTTACGGGCGGTCGCCAATCATATCGAAGCGTACGGCTGGACCCGCCAGGACTGCTCGTCGTGGCTCACCGGTGACGCGGTGTGGAGCATGTATGATTACCAGGGGGCGCAGAGTCCTCTCGCGTCCGGTGTGGCTGACCTTTTCAGGATACCGAAGTTTTCCTATTTCTTTTTCAAAAGCCAGCAGCGTCCTGATCTTGCCATCCCCGGATTGACTCTCGGGCCGATGGTGCATATCGCCAGTTTCTGGAATGCCCAGTCTTCACTTTCGGTAAAGGTCTTCAGCAATTGCGATCAGGTATCGCTCTATCTGAACAATGCGCTCATTGCCACCAGAAGTCCCGACAACGCGGGATACGCCCGATCGTGCGAACACCCGCCGTTTACCTTTGCCCTGTCAGGCTTCCAGCAGGGTTTGCTTCGGGCCGACGGGCTGATCGGCAACCTGGTGCGCGCCACCCATACGGTCCGGACGCCCGGTGCGGCGCGAGCGGTACAGGTGGCGATCGACACCGCCTCACGCCTTCTTGTAGCCGACGGTTCGGATTTTGCATTGGCCTATGCCTCGATCGTTGATGACAGCTCCACCGTGCTGCCGTCGGCGTCCAATGCGGTGACTTTCAGCGTGACCGGGCAGGGAAGGCTCCTCGGAACCAATCCCGTCGCTGCGGTTGCCGGCATTGCCTCGATACTGGTGCAGGCGACACAGACTCCTGGCCCCATCACGGTCTCGGCACAGGCAAGCGGGCTTGCAACGGGCAGCGCCGGCCTATCCTCGGTAGGTGAGCCGGTCACCTCGACCCTGTCTCCGGAAGTCATCGAGCGCCGGGTTTCCAAACAACCCGAAATGGTGTCATGGTCTTTGCATAAGGGACGCGTCACCATCATGCCGCACTGGGACCGTATGGCGCCGGGTACGACGATTCAGATTGCGATGTTTTCCTTTTCAGGCCGCCTGATTGCGCGATCAACGATCGCCGGGGAAAAAGAGCGCGCCGTTTCAATCGATGCCCGTTCCCTGAAAGGCCTTTTTTGCCGTCATACGAAGATCGGCGATCCGCTTCTTGGTACAGCGGCGGAAGAAACGGGGATCATCGGGATTGTCGAATAAAACCTTTAAAAACGAATGATTTTTGGCCCTTTTTACACCGATCGACTGAAAATCTCTCCTTGACTACACCTACCATATATTGTATATTAAACTTTTATTGCAGCAAAAGGTAGTGTTTTTGCGCTTTTCTATTCTTTTTAGAAAGAAACCCCATGATCCTTCGCAAGCTCTCCATTTTCGGCTTCAAATCCTTTGCTGAAAAAACCGAACTGGAATTTGGAACCGGGATGACCGCGGTTATCGGTCCGAACGGTTGCGGTAAGAGCAATGTTGTTGACGCCATACGATGGGTTCTCGGCGAACAGAAGGTAACCCTGTTGCGCAGTACCGCCATGCAGGACGTCATTTTTTCAGGTACGCAGAAACGCCAGCCGCTCAATATGGCCGAGGTGGTGCTTACCATCGAAAACAACAAGGGCATTCTTCCCGTTGAATACAGCGAGGTATCCATATCACGCCGGATTTTCCGTAACGGGGAAAGCGAATACCGTCTGAATAAAGTCCCGTGCAGGCTGCGCGATATTCATAACCTTTTTCTCGATACCGGCGTCGGATCGAGCGCCTATACCACCATCGAACGCGGCATGATCGATTCGATATTGAGCGATAAGGCGGAAGAACGGCGGATACTTTTCGAAGAGGCTGCGGGAATCGGCAAATACAAGCAACGCCGCAGGGAAAGCCTTCGCCAGCTCGACAAAACCAGGCAGGATCTGCTGCGCATCAACGATCAGGTTCAGGAGGTGGACCGTCAGGTGCGTATGCTCGCGCGTCATGTTGAAAAAGCGCGTCGTTACAAAACCTACCGGGACGATCTCAAGGCGCTGGAGCTCGGGTACTGGAAACGGCAGTTCAGGGTATTGGGGGAGACGCTCGCCGCGCGGCGCTGCCAGCTCGATGAGATGATCGACAGCCGGGAAAAAGCTCGAGCGAAGATCGCGGCTGAGGAGTCGCGAATCGAAACGATGAAGCTTTCCGCACTGGAAAAAGAAAAAGACCTTGAAGCCGCGTCGCGCAGCGTGAGCGAGGCCAATGAAAAAATCATACGGCTCGACCGCGATCTTTCGGTGACCACGGAACGGTTGAAAAGCCTCACCGGACTTATTGCCGGTATCGAGCGTGATGTCGCCGCTATCGACACGCAGATCGAAGAAAACGACACCCTAAAAATCCGTCTTGAAAAATGCGCCATCGAGCGTGAATCAGAACTGCTGAAATTCGACGAGCGCAGAGACTCGATCAACGCCGACCTCAATCAGTTCGACGGCCGCCTGCAGTCGACGCGGGAAGACGCCGATGCCCTTTCGCGGGAACAGATAGGGTTGATCAATAGCATCGGCGAGTCGCGCAACGCGCTGAACGCCCTTAAAGCGTCACTGGCGAACAGCATCGAACAGCGGAGCCGCGCCATGCGCGAAAGTACCCAGACCGAGTCGCGTATCGAAGAGTATCGAGAAGCGGTCGCGGCGTGTCAGGACAAGCTGGTCGTCATGGATGAAGAAAACCGCAATCTCATTTCATCGCGGGAACGCCTGCTCACCCGGATCGACGAGGAAGACCGGCACTACCATGAATATGTTGAACGCGAAAAACGGCTCGAGGCGCAGATCGACGCGTCCCAGAACCAGCTGAAATTTCTTGAAGGCCTGGACGCCTCGTTTGAAGGCTACGAAAGCGGCGTCAGGGAGCTATTGACAAAAGGGCTGCCGGGGACGAAGGGGATCGTCGCCGACCTGGTCCGCGTGAACGACGCAGGCAGCGTCGCCCTGGTTGAAAAGGTCCTGGGGCCGGCGGTGCAGACCGTTGTATTCGACACCGACGAACATCTGCTGGCTGCAGTGAACCATGTGCGCGCAGAAAAGGCCGGCACCGCCTGCATGGTTTCGCTTGAACGCCTGTCCCGCTACCGTGCCGAGCCGTCCGCTCCAGCGGACGGGACGGACATACGCGCGTTGCTTCAGCCGGCGCCGGGCTTCGAAGAACTCTGCGAGCACCTGCTGGCAGGCGTCGTCATCACCGAGAGCGGCGAACAGGCGCTGTCATTGTCGCGGGACCGCGGCAGCTTCTTTACGTTTGTCGGCCGCGACGGGGTCATATGCCGGACCGACGGAACGGTCATTGCCGGTGAATCTAAAAAGGAACAGGCGGGCATTCTTCAGCGCAAACTCCAGATCGAACAGCTTGCGCTCTCCATCGACCGCGCTAAAAAAGAGCACACCACGGTACTGCACGATAAAGATATCGGCATCATCAACCGCGACGAGGCGAAAAAAGCGCTGTGCGAAATCGATGAAAGATTAAACAAGGGACAGCGAAATTGCCAGGAGCAGCAGACCGCCATCCGTCACTACGAAACCGAGCTTCAGACGATCGGGGAAAAGGCGCATTCGCTGCATTCCGAAACGACGGACCTTACGATCCGTATCGAAGCGCTCGAAACGGAAATCGCCTTGAGTGAGGCCGGCGTGGCCGCTCAGCAGAGCAGGTATGACGAGCTTGAATCAAGGGTCGAGACGGCACGGGCCGGCGTTCGTTCCATGGAAGATGAGCGCCGCGCGAAGACCGAACACCTGAAAAACGCCGAACTGGAGGCCCAGGGTCTTGCCAACCGGCTTTCGCAGGACAGGCAGGACGTCGAGCGATTAACAAAAGACAATGAGCGCAACGGTGAGCGCAAACGGCAGAAAACGGGGGAGAAACAGCGATCAATCGCCGAGATGGCGAATCTTGAACAGTCGGCCGTATCGCTCAAGGAAGAGCAGGACTCGCAGATCGACGTTCGCGCCGGTCTGGAAAAGGCACGTGACGCCGTTCGTGAGGAGTACAACGGCAGGCTCATTGAAATCGAGGAGCTGCGC
>JAFGOU010000400.1 GCA_016926315.1 Chitinispirillaceae bacterium | reverse complement strand
GACGGGCGCGGCAGCGGTTTGTTTTCCATGCGGCCATGGCTGTTTTCCCGGCCCGAACCGTTTTACCCGTTCACTCCCGGCATGCGATAGACGAACCTCCCGCCGCCGGCGCGGATTTCGATAATCAGTACGGCGGACGCGAAACGGCCGTCAGGAGATCCGATGGTAACGGAACGAACGCCCGAGGGCATGACTTCCGCGGCAACAACGCCCAGTATCCGGCCCCTGATATCACTCACCCGGATGACGGCGGCACCGACCCGGCCCGGGAGGAACCGGACCGTTACCGCTCCCTGCTCCCGCCTGATCGCTTCGATCCCGACGCCTTGGCCCTTACCTTCCAGGCGCTCTTGCCGCATCACTTCCAGGGCGGCGTATTCAAAAGCGCCGATATCGATTGCGCCATCGGACGATCGCGCCGGAGCGCCGCCGGGTAAAAGGCCGCGGGCCGCAGGCGGGTGAAAGGCCGGCGGGAAAAGAGGCCGGGGAAATGAAAACGTGTCGGCGCTCGATGGCGAAGCGCTGCCGGAATCGCGCAGAGGGCTCGCCGGCAGGGGATGCAGGTTATTGCCGGCGAAATCCGCAAAGCCGGGAACGGTGCCGCTCCTTGTATTCCGCCATCCGGCCGGAACCGCGGCGGTGCCGGTCACGACCCAGTTGTTTGTTCCGCTTATGCGGGGGGCGCCGGTTGTCCAGAGCGCCTCCACGGTACGCACGAGCGTGACGCCGCCGCCGGAGCGGTAAAACACATTATTGTGCATTTCCACGGATTCAAGACTGTCGAACATGCGGAAAACCGCGCCGGAGCCGCTGACGACGGTGTTATTGACAAACCGGTATCTGCCGTGGGTCTCGCCGGTCGCATCCCCGCCGATCCTGGTTACCGCGAAATCCGGGTCGTTGTTCGCCGCCGTCTGCCGCTTGAAAAGTACGTTCCCGGCGACGTCGGAATCCTCCCGTTTGAGCCGGGGCGTCCAGCCTCCTGCCACGCCACCCGGATCCGGGCCGATCAGTTCAAGTTCGTGGTAGTAGGCACCCTCGATCCAGTTGTAGTAGATTTCATTGCGCTCCGATCGGGACTTTACATTGTTGCCGCCGGTCGCGTCATGGACATAGCAGAATTGCATCCGGAAAACCCTGCCGGGAAAATGCACCTCGTCGGTCGTCATGTAGATCTGGTGCTGGCTCGAACCCGATCCGCAGTGATGGACTTCGCTGTATTCGAGCAGGAGCGTTCCCGATCCCTGATCCGCGCCGAGAATGCCGTGTGCCGGGCAGTGGTGCACGAGCACGTCCCGGACCACCACGCTGTCGGCCTGGTGAAAGATGCCCCGGAAAGTACCGCCGGTGACCTCGAAACCTTCAAAGACAAGATGATGCGAGCCGTTGAAATGGATGGTATTGGTTCCCCCGGAAAGAACAGGCCGGTTCCCGCTTATTCTGACCCCGAGAATGACGATCTTCTGCGCGGCCGTTCCAGCGCGCGTAAACGCCACCCCGCCGGCGTACGTCGTGTTGCCGTCGACAAGCACCGTATCCCCCGCCCTGAGCAGGGACACGACGTTTTGCAGTTGGGTATAGGGTTTCCCCGGACCGACGGAATAGACTGCCGCGAAACCCGGTTGCAGGTGCAGGGAAAAAGCGGCCAGAACCGTCCCCATAAAAGCTGTTTTTATATGCATGAGGCGCCCCTTTTTCCTTACCATACCATCCCGGCCACGGCAGTTTCATAAAAATCGCGAGCATGGATACAGGGTAATCACTTATTAACTGTCTCACCATAGCCCTTTTAAGGCGGCATATGCCGGTATCCAGCAACGCAATTTTTTCCTCCTATTACGGTTTTTTTTCCTTATATTATGTAACAAGGGTCGAATCACGCGTATCAACCATATTTTACTCCGGGGAGGTATTATGAGTTTTCGTGGTATTTCCATCTTTCTATTAAGCGCTTTAATCTCAACAGCTTCGGTGCTCACTGCGGATGAGCTGTCCGGCCAGCAGCTTATCGACCTTCAGCAAAAATTCACCGAGATGCTGAAAAACAGCATCACCCCTGAGCAGGCGCAGGAACGGCTGAACAATATCGCCATTTTCCAGAAAAACAACCCGATACTTCCTTTCAAGCGGGGCATACAGGGCAAGGTGTTCAACGGCGTAAAATCATTGAACAAATCCATGGCTTCGAGCGGCGCGACCAGGATCTCACGGGTTCTGGTGCTTGTCAACCGAACGCTCTACGCCAATGCCACGGCAAAGGCGAAAATCGACCGTTATATCGACGATGTCCGGTATGGTCACGGATGCACGGTCGTGCTCGAAACGCTCGAAGGCGGCACCCCTCCCCAGATCAAGGCGGTCATCAAGGGGCACTTCGACAACGGCGGTCTCAACGGCGCCATTCAGATCGGCAAGCTGCCGCCTGCATGGTATGAATCCGACAATGACCCGACCACCGGCCGGTACGACCACTTCACCTGCGACCTCTACTTCATGGATCTCGACGGCCAGTGGCTCGACGCGAACAATAACGGCGAGTTTGACGCGCATAACGCGGGATCGGGCGATCTCGGCGTCGAAATTTTTTACGGCCGCCTCGACGCCACCACCATGGGCACCTACGGCACCGAAGTCACGGTCCTCGGCGAATACCTTGACAAGCTACACAACTACTACGTGGGCGGCGTGACGCTCAACAAGGCCGCGCTCGGCTACCTCGACTACGACTGGCGTTCATCCGCCAACTACCTCAGCGAAATCTACCCCGGCTCGAGCCAGAACGAACTGATCCGCTGGACCGAATCCAACCCGCCGGTGAACAAATCCGACTACCTCACCAACCGGCTCCAGAAGAACTACTCGGCGCTCCAGATGTGGTGCCATGCAGGGTATAGCGTTCACGGGCACCACACCGGCGGCTCATCGAGCATGGGCGAGGTCTACAACGCCAACCCCAAGCCCATCACCTATTTCCATGACGGCTGCCACGTGTCCGATTTCGCGGCCGGCAGGGACCGCGCTTTTCTCGGCGGCTGCTACGTATTCAACAAGAGTCCCAGCGCGCTCATGTGCATGAGCGGCAGCAGAAGCGGCCAGTGGCT
>JAFGOU010000399.1 GCA_016926315.1 Chitinispirillaceae bacterium | reverse complement strand
TGGTGAAGGACAATCCCGGAGCGGATAAAATATTCGACGATCCTTTCGGGAAATACCTTTCAGGCAGCGGAGCTGTTCTGCTTGACCACATCGATGTTTTACGGGGTGCATTGGGGCTTACCGACAATGACCTGCGCCGTATCGTGACGGACATGGTTTCCCGGCCCCTGGAGGATGCCGACGCCGCCCTTGGGGAGCTGGGGCTGACCCTGTCCGCGGTCACCGGGCTGTATCGGTATGGGTTTCTTGCCAGGAGCCTGAAAATGCCGGTGAAAGATCTTATCGCTTTAAAGACCCTGTCGGGGATTAATCCGTTCACGCCATTGATTAATGAGCCTGTCGCAGTGCTGGCGCAGGACCATCCTTACAGTAAAACAATCCGGTTCGTGGATATCGCAGACAGGATTAAGGGGAGCGGTTTCACGGTGGAGGACATCGACTTTCTCCTGCGGCACCGCTACGATCCCCTGGGCAAGTACCGCAGTATCGCGGAGGGGCTGCCTGCGTTCCTGGGCAAGATATCGGCAGGTGTCCGTGGTATACATACCGAGCTTTCAAACTGGACCTCCTCGCCGTTTTCCGAAGACCAGCTCAAAGAAAAGCTCTCCCTTTTGCTGCCGGCGGATTCCGCCCGGCGATTTTCGAAGATTCTTTCCGGCGACATGGAATTTGAGGCGGTGTCTCCCGGCGGGCTCCCGTTTTCACACAAGCTGGATTCCGCGGATTTCAGCAATACGCCGAACATCCGTGTTGTCTATGACGAGGTGCGGCAAACCCAGGCTTTATTCCACAAGGGCTTAATGACCGCGACCATGAAAACCGCAATCCTCGGCAGCGTAGACGGCACTCCCGCCGGAGAGACGGATCTGCTTGAGGAACTTCTGGAAGGCGCGCGGATGAATGCGGGCAAAACGCTTGCGTCCAGCCTGCATGAACTGATGGATTCGATCACCTTTTTTGCCCTGAAAAAATCGGATTCGGATCTTATGTTCGCCAAAAAGGCACTTGAACAATTCAGTATCCGGCTCGACTATGATAGGGCGAACCGGGTGCAGCACCTTGCCTTTCGCGGATTGCTGACCGATGCTGCTAAGGAAAGGATCGTGGATGCCGTCGGAACGGTGCCCCGTGCCCAGAGCAACCTCCTCAAGGCACTGTTGGATGAAATCCAGTCTGCCGGCCGTGAACTATTCAACCCGCTGTTTAATGCCAGCATCGGGACGATGCTTTCTGCGGTGACCTTTGAAACGGTGGCCCAGGGAGACGAAAAGCTGGATGACGACACGCTCGCGAGGCTCAATACCGGAGAGCCGGCGATCAACGGACTCGTCTGCGTTGAGGAACCGGACGGTTCAGGCGGCGTGACGTATCGCCAGCACCTGAGGTATACAGGGCTGCTTGGCAATGCAGAAAAAGCGCGAATCAGCCAGACCGCGACGCTGCTCGGTTCTTTGCTTGACGCTGTTCAGAAGCAGCAGGTGGAGCTTATCGCGACGCTCCGGCAGGATTACCTGCGGGGAGATGATTTCGACAGGCTGTTTGATATAAACGGCGACGGGGTATTCAATGTTGACGATCTGGAAGGATTCCCCTCGCCTCGGGAAACCTGCCGGAAAAAACTGGCGGATTCATTGACGCCCTTCCTGACGCGCCGGATGCTGACATGCTATCTTACCGATGTTTTTGCAGCCGACCCCGGCGCAGATCCAAAGATAATCCAGGCATTTCTTTCCGATCCCCTTCTGCTGGCTGACCCCTGGATTGTCCGTCAGGCCCTGGAGGATCCCGGCACCGCCTGCATCGATGTGCCGTTGTCCGGGGCGCTTGGTGAAGCGGGAACAACGGGAGCCGATGTTGTTTTTGTAAAGAGCGACGGAACGCCGGTCACGATGATCGTGCCCTCCGTTGACACGGCCGCCATTCAAGACGATGGAACTCCGTGCCGGCCCGCGAATGCAGCATCCGCGAAATTCGAAGGATGGTTCACGGTGCCCCTGGACGGCCCTTACCGTTTTTATGTCATCCGGGATTCGGATGAAGCGTGCGCAGCGTTCAGACTTGATGCGGTTCCTGAGGCAGCCGTTGGGCTGGACGATGGATTTTCGGGCGCCGATGCAACCATGCTGACTGAACTGAAAGGCGGAATACCCTACCGGTTCACCTTCGAGGGAAAATCCCTGCATGGTACCGGTGCGGCTGATCGGAATGTGCGCGTGGAAATTGCGGGAGAAAACCTCTCCCGGCGGGGTCTTGGCCTTCTCGGGCTGAATCCTGTCTCGTCGGTGCAGCGTGTCGGCGATGCGCGATGGTTGATAATCAAGGCACTTCTGATCATCAGGGTTCTGGGGCTCTGCGAACGTGAACTGCGCTACGCTCTTGGTCGAAGGTCCCTGTTCGACGACTTCGATTTTGGGTTGCTGGCCCTGAGAGATGCTATTCGCGATCTGGAACGGATTGCAGGAAAAATCCAATCCGACAATATGGCAACCGGCGCAGCGCCGCTCACGTGGGACCAGGCAATGAGCCTGGCCAGAACGGAAAATACCCACCTGGCAATCGCGGCTGATCGACCCCTCGTCATCTTCGCCGGCCTGATGCGCCTTATGGATTATGCCGCTGTGAAAAAAGAGCTTTCGCCGGGTTCCGACGATCTGATCTCGGTGCTGGAGAATGCCGGGAGAATATACCACGCGTCGGATAACCCGGAATGGAATGACGCCGGCAAGGCGATAACCGCCCATTTTGAAAAAGTCGCGGCGCTTATGGGCCGTGAGGCCCAGACCGTACAGGATACTGCAGACCTTATGAATTACCTTGATTCGGCGTATACGGCAATCACCGAAGATGGACGGCCCAGGGCATGGCGCATAGAAACGCCCTGCCTTGCCGATGAACGTGGTATCCGGAGGTTGTGGGAGGCGCTGCGGATTGTCGAACGATTCGGATTGCCCCCTGCCGTGCTGTTCGGATCAATGGATATCATCTGCAAGCAGGAAGGTCCGGATGTTCCCGGCGGCGACATGGGCGGGTTCACCGTTGCCCGGAACCTTCGGAACGCCGTTAAGGCCTGCTACAATACGGAAGACTGGCGGCGCATGGTGAAAGGAATCTCCGACGAATTGCGCGGAAGAAAAAGGGACGCGCTGGTCGCCTGCATCATGGGCAGATATCCCGAGGTGTTTACCATGAAGGAAAAGCTGTTTGAATATTTCCTGGTTGATCCCCTTATGGAGCCGGTGGTAAAAACCTCCCGTATCCGGATGGCGCTTGAGTCGGTACGAAGGTTCATCCAGCGCTGCCTGGACGGCAAAGAGACCTGGGTATCTCCGTTAGCCATAGACAAGGAACAATGGAAGATTCTGGGACGCTTTCGTTTCTGGCAGGCGAATCGCCGCATATTCCTGCATCCGGAAAACTGGCTTGAACCAGAATTCCGGGACGATAAATCGCATCTGTACCGGGAATTGGAGGGGACCCTTCTGCAGGGGGAGGTGTCGAACGAACTGGTGGAGGACGCACTGTTCAAATACCTGCACGGGCTGGATGAGATCGCACGGCTCTCGATTGTCAGCATGTACCAGGAAACGGAAGACGACCCCCATGAGGGGATGCTCCACGTCATCGGCCGGACCCACAACCTTCCTTACAACTATTTCTATCGCCGGTTTGATGGATCGGAATGGACGCCCTGGGAACCGGTGGATGCCGGTGTGGAAGGGGACAACGTCACGGTCATCATGTGGAAACAGAAGCTGCACCTGTTCTGGCTGACATTCCTGGAAAAGCCTGCGGAACCTGGCCAATCGTCCGATGAGAGCATTGAAAGCATGGCGAAAACGGAAAATCCGGGGATCACGAAAAAACGTATCGAAGCTCAATTAAACTGGAGCGACTATTTCGAAGGAGAATGGCGGACGCGCCAGTCGAGTGAGTTCATGCTGGTGATTCCCTGTGAGGACGTGGCAAGTCTGGTGAGCGCGCGGACGCTTGTATACGCGACCAAGGAAGGCCGCGGAGAGATGGAGGGCGCGGTATTGATACATTATGGTTTGACTTACCAGAGGGTTGTCGCGGATACGGTTTCGGAATATCAACCGAGAACCGAACACGTACCGGCAAAAGTCTATACCGACGAGGGAATAGCATCAAGTTTTTACTTTACTGTCGATCCATTTAAAGATGAAAATGGGAATTGGTGGGTGGGTATACAGGATATTGGCCTTCTTCAATACTATTGGTCCAGTGAAGATGAAGAGTGGTTTATTGAAGTTCCGGCTTATGATAAGAGGATATCGGCCGAAAAGATTGATCATAAAAAATACAGGATATCCGGCACGGTAAGGCACTTTGGCGCCTTTCGTCTTGAGAATAAAAACAGCCCCCCGACAATTACTTTGGGAGGGTGGGCTCCCTGGATTCCGTATACACACAATGCGCATGCCTTTGTTCGGGCCGGATCCGCATACCGGGGGGTAGGCGCGTTTGAGGCGCTCGATGTTCCGATTCTTCAATCGGGACATTCACCGGTAGAAAATCCGAATAGTGATTTTTCCCTTGTTTTCCCCGATGATCCTTACTCTGACGCTGGCTGGATGACAATGGAAAAATATCTGCATAGGGCTGGTCAAAAACCGTTTTTTTATCAAGACAAACGAAATGTCTTTTTTGTCAAACCGATTGACATTGCCACGCTTATGGAGGAAGACGGCTGGGCAGACCCTGTGGAAAGCGACAAAACGCCTGAAAAACCGACGGGCGGTATGCGCCTCCGGGTCAGGCCCGAATGAAATGAGAACACCATCAGTTATCCACGCAATTAAAAGGCGGAGGGAAAGCTATGCCGGATAATCTTATAGCTGCAGTCGGTCCGGATATTGACCTGTCCAAGGACCCTAAAGGAGAAAAGAACAGGGTGTACCGGTTTTATCCACATTTCCATCCCTATACGGAGAATCTTGCCCGGAGGATATTGGTGCCTTCGACTGTTGATCCGGCGGGTGTGCCGAACCTGCAGGCCGCGGATACGGCATGCGATGACAGAAAAATGATCGTCACGAACCGGGTTGATGGTCTGGCTGTTCTGCCGCAAGCTGTTCCTGTAGAGCTCGGGGGTGGGCTTTATGCGCTTCTGCCCACGGGGACGAGCGTAAAATTGGAGGAAGACGGGACGGAAGCCGTGCTTTCGTATGATTTCCTTGAAAACCGATCCCCTGGCACGGCTTTTTTCCTGATAAATCAAACGGGCGCATGGATAATCCGTTTTCATTCGGAGCTGAATCAACCACCGTCTCCTCCGTATGAAGCAGTCCAGCTTGTTGCGGGCACCAGGGCTGTCCTGGTCGATGGGAAACCGCTGCCCGAGCATTTCGAAAAGATTTTTTCCTGGGACCGTTATCGACCCACCGCCTGGGTGGTTCCTCCGTATCCGGTAAAGGAACTGGATTTCGAACCGATTGGCCCGGGCAGCGCCTACGCGGTGTATAACTGGGAGCTTTTCTATCATATTCCGATTGCCATCGCAATTCACCTGAGCAGAAGCCAGCGGTTCGAGGAGGCGAAGAATTGGTTCCACTATGTTTTTAATCCCGAAGATACCAGCGACGGTCCTACCCCCGAGCGATTCTGGAAAGTCAAGCCTCTGCAAACAACGGACATAAACAGCATCGAGGAAATCCTGGTAAATCTTTCCACCCAAACCAATGACAAACTGAGAAGAAGAACCGTTGCCTGCATCCAGAAATGGATGGAAAGGCCTTTCAGGCCCCATTTGGTGGCCCGTTTTCGCACCAGTGCCTATATGTTCAAAACGGTCATGGCCTATCTGGATAACCTCATAGCATGGGGCGACAGTCTTTTCCGGCAGGACAGGCCGGAAAGCGTGGACGACGCCGCCGACCGGTATGTCGAAGCCATGGGAATTCTGGGGCCACGGCCACAGGCCGTGCCCAGAAAGGGAACCGCCGGGCCGAGCACCTATGCCAAGCTCAAGCAGTACGCCAGAACGCGCGGAGCAGAACAGGGAAGGGAATTCGACGCGTTCGGAAACATCCTGGTGGAACTGGAGTCTGATATTCCTTTTGCCGATGTGGCGCCAGCGGCAGATGCCGATCCGGGAATGTGCCAGTTGAGCGGAATGGGGAGGGAATCACTCTGTTTCTGCGTACCCCGGAACGATAAGCTGGCAGCCTGCTGGGACACGGTGGCCGATCGTTTGTTCAAGATCCACAACAGCCTGAACCTCATGGGCGTTTTCCGCGAACTGCCTTTGTTCGAACCGCCCATCGACCCCGGTCTTCTTGCCAAGGGAGTGGCTGCGGGACTGGATGTTTCTGCAATCGCCGAAGGCCTGGATCAGCCTTTGCCGCAGGTCCGCTTCCAGTTTCTTTTCCAAAAGGCTGTCGAGGTGTGCCAGGAGGCGAAAATCCTGGGAGACAAACTGCTGTCGGTTATGGAAAAGGAGGACGGCGAGGCACTGTCCATCCTGAGAGCCCGGCACGAAAGCGCGGTTCTGGAATTGTCGGAAATGGTCAAGTATTCGCAGTGGCAGGAGACGGTCAAATCGCTTGATGGATTGGAAAAATCTTATGAGAATGCAGTTCGCCGGTTCGTTTACTACGAGCGGCTGCTTGGCGCCAAACCGGGCGACATCCAGGCCCTGCGGCTCACTGAGCTGGAATCACCCAAGCAGGGACTCGAGAAGCTGAAATTCAAGTCGACCGAACCCTCGATCGCGCCCCGGGAGATCGACATGGACATCTCCGATGACGCGGGCGGCGCTACGGGCGGGAAGATCAAGACCCTGAGCAGCTATGAAGTGGAGGAGCTCCAGAAGCTCGGCGACGCACAGACGACACAGGACGTAGCGGCCGTATTCGATGCTATCGCCGGCATCGTACGGGTTATCCCGGAGATCTCCGGTGACATCAAGCCGATCGGCATCGGTTACGGCATAAGCTTTGGTGGGGACGACTTGGCGGCAGTCCTTCAGATCGCCTCGGGGATCTCGCGGGCGGTGGGCGTACGGTATACCTTCGAAGCGAACCGGGCGGCAAAACTCGGCGGGTACGCCCGGCGTGAGCAGGAATGGGTCTTTCAGCGGAATGCGGCTGCAGGCGAAATCAACCAGATCATCAAACAGTATGTGGGCATGCAGATCCGCGAAGCGATAGCAGAGAGGGAATGGAAGAATCATAAAAAGCAGATTGAGCACGCCAGAAGGATAGAGGAATTCCTGACCAATGAGCGGAATGGAAAGAAAACCAATCAGGCTTTTTATGCATGGATGAAACGCGAGGTGAAGGGACTGTATGGGCAATCTTTCCGTTTTGCCGTTGAAGTGGCGCGAAAAGCCGAACGCGCCCTGCAACATGAATTGGGCGACCGTACGCTGAGCTTCATTCAGACGGGCTACCTGGCGGGAAAAGAGGGGCTTCTGGCAGGAGAAAAGCTCCATGCCGATCTGCGGAAAATGGAGATGGCCTACCACACGGCTGCGGCCGAGCAGGTCGTGGAGGCGAACGTCAGCCTCCAGCAGGTCGATCCACTGGCCCTGATCCAGCTTCGTGCCACGGGCAGCTGCGCCTTCTCGGTTCCCGAGGAATTTTTCGACCTGAACTGCCCCGGTTATTATTTTCGGCGAATTCATGCGGTAGCGGTAAGCATTCCGTGCGTGACCGGGCCATACACGGGCATAAACGCCACCCTCACGCTGGCGAAAAGCACGATTCGGAAAAGCCCGTTTATCGGTGAAGGATACGAACGGGCCGAGGGGGTGGACGACCGATTCGAAGACAACTTTGAATTGGAATCGATTGTGGCAAGCAAGGGGCTTAACGACAACGGCAGGCTCCAGAGCGACAGGAGCGCGCGGGACGAGTCCCAGCGGGCGCCGTTTATGGGAAAGGGCGCTGTCGGCGAGTGGCACATCGAGCTTCCTGCTGATCCTTCAAGAAAGGATCCTGCTCTCTTTGATTATGATACCATTGCCGATGTGGTTCTGCATTTGCAGTATACCGCGCGTCCAGGAGGACAGCCGGTTAAGCGCAAAGCCATGGAAAACATCAAGGCTGCCATTGAAGAGGGGAGAATGGCGGGGTCGATGAAGCTGTTCTCAATCCGGCACGAGTTTCCTGTCGAGTGGGCCAGGTATAAAACATCGCCAGCCAATCATCTGGAAATTGAATTGCACGAGCGGCATTTTCCGTTCTGGAGCACCGGCCGCCTGACCGGATTGGATGACGTCCTCTTGTTTGCCAAAACAGAAAAAACGAGCGTGAAAGTGAATGGGGATCAAATTCTGCGCAAAGATCGATCCTTGGGTGGACTGCTGAACGGGACGCTCCCAGCACCGGAAAGCACGACTACGCCACCGGTTTTTGCCATCAGCCTTGAGTTCGATACAAAGGGACTGGATGATTTGTGGCTGGCGGTAAAATGGAAAAATGGCTGATTCGGTCCTGAGATAGAAACAGTGTCCGCAATTTATGCAGCATCTCCTGAGTGATGACAACCCATCATGCTCGGGCCGCGGTAACGGATCACTGCCCGCTGTCAACAGCCCTGCCGTTCAGGGAGATCGCCCAACCGGTGGTGTCGCGCCAGCCAGGTGATCGGGCAAGGGGAAAAGCGCCGCTTCCGCGAGTGCCGAAGAAGAAACCGGGATTTTCCACGCACTGAAAAGCGGCGCGAGATTGGCCCTGGCGGCGCTGCAGCAGGCAAGGACCCAGTTGTCGACCGCCTGCTGGGTGCTCGCCGCAACCGGACGCTTCGCCATGCATTTCCAGACGTTTTCCGTAAACGACGTGCCGTAGGTTTTGGCAAGCCGCAGCAGCATTGCCGCGTAGAGGTGCTCTGACTGCAGGCCGGGAAACGGCACCGTATCCCTGGCGAGCGTCGTGGAAAAGGTGAGGGTGGTGTCGCCGGCATACTCGTCGAGAATGCCGTCGAGAACGGCGCGATAGTCGTCGATTGCGAGGTCCATATAGGGCGCGGCCGTCACGCCGGTCTCTTCAACAATGCAAAAACGCATGAACACGCAGAACCCCCGCCGTGCCGCCTTCCGGTACCGCGTGTTATCCGCATGCGTAAACCGGTCGAGATACAGGTTGAAGTTGCTGGCCAGGACAAAGAAGAGCTGCTGGGAAAAACTGTTTTGGGTTTTGACCTGGTCATACAGGGTCTCGAAATGGGCGCTCCCGATTTCAATGCCGGTCGCCCCGATCTCGCCCTCGAACAGGGTGCTGGAGACCTCCTCGACCGGCAGCAGACCCGCGAAACTCCTGTCGATCGGCGGCGTGGCGGCCATGACTGCGGCGGTATAGCGGTAGGCGCTGTCGAGCACCGTGAGCATCCGGCGGATGACGCACGGATCGAGGTCCGGCCTTTTGGTCAGGACGGCCACGCGTGATCCGGCCCACGCATAACGGCTGGTCGATGGATCGGCCAGGGATGGTGTTGACGAAGGAACGGGCGGCCATGGATCATACCCGGCGCCTGTTTCCGAACAGGCGCACACGACGACGACGGTTGTCGCGCCGGCGGTCACGGTAACCCCCTGCGCGATCGTGCTTGCGGTACCGCTTGCGGAGTTGTAAAAGCAGAGCGCCGGGAATTCACCGTGCGGGACCGGCTGCATGAGTACGGACCGGGATGAAAAATGGCTGCTGTCGAACGGTGCGACGATCGAGGTCCCCGCGAGATACAGGACCCCGCTCTGCAGCCCGGTTTGATCCGGGAAGATCACCTCAATGGCGCCGGATTTCGCGAGCGCGGCAACGCCGACCGTGACGTACGCGCTATCGACCGGTATCTCGCCAATGGCCACCGTGCCGCCGCCCGGCTGTTCCGCAACAACCGTGTACCCGCCCGCATGGGGCACGGTAAAGCAGTATTTTCCGGCCGCGTCGGTCGTATCGATGTACTGATACGGAGGGGGCGGGTCCACGACCGGATTGTACCGGGCAGGAAACAGATACACGAGCGCGCCGGCTGCGGGGGTACCGCATGCAGTAACAATATGGCCGGTGATTTTTGGGTTGCCGGTTTCGGCCCCGCTGCCGCCGTTCAACCGGTCAAGGGAGCAATGTAACAACAGCGCCGCGGCGCACGCCATGAGCGGCATGAGGCCCCATCGTACGGCAAGGCGGTTATTCTTCATCATGGCGTGCTCCCCGGCGGTCTCTGGTAAGCGGGAAAAACTGGAAATTGATCTGGTAGACGGCGTTCGGGTCTTTGTCCATTCTCACCATCTCCAGGATCCGCTTCCTGAAAAGCTGGATCTCCTGTTTGATCAGACCGCCGCAGGCATCGGAAATGCTGACCGTCAGGCTGGAGATGTCCCGGCGTTCTTTGGGAAACCGGTCCAGCGATTCATTGGCAAGGGTGATCATCGCGTGGTGGAATGTTTTTACCAGAAAGCTGGCGACGTCGTCACCGGTGGTGATGAACGCATCGGTCTGGCGCAGGGACCCGTCGCCGGTTTTGGCGATCAAGCCAAGACGGAGCAGTAGCTTGACAGCCCGGCGTGCCATGGTTTCGTCGATCTCGGGCGCGAGCATACGGGCGAGTTTCCGGAAGGCGTATTTTTCCGTGGGAACGAACGGGTAAAAGCGCAAGAGTTCCCTGATGGCCTCGTTATACCAGTGCCGGTAGTGCTCGAACTGGATTTCAGTGACCTGGGGAATTTTAAAGGGTTTGCGCAGGCGCGCAAGGGCAAGGAAATGCACAGTTTTTTCGTTGATCGTTCTCGCCTGATTGAACAGGACCAGGTGGTGAAAATACTCCCTTTCCTGCGCCGAGATCCCCAGCGCCTTGCAGACGCGGGGAATGGTTGCCGGGGCAAGGTTTCGGGCGCCCTGGATAAGCCAGGGCAGAAAATTGGGGGCCGCGACTTCCGCTTTGCGGGAAAACGCCCGATAGGAAAATCCGGGAAAGTGCTCTTTCTTCCAGGCGTAAAAATCTTTAAGGTACCGGCGATAATCGGTATAGGTATAAATGGAAACGGGCGTTGTCATTGAATGAGAATATAAGCGATAGACAAGAGATTTTCAGAAAAAAACCGAGGCTGGCAAAATGGCACCGGAGACACGGCAGCGGGGTGGACCGGTTTGGCGGGTCTGGCAGTGCCGGCGGGTAGGATTACTTTTTTTCAGATTACACTTTTTTATTTCGGAAAACCTGAAAAAGAGCCTGAAAAAGCGCCAGAAAAGGGTAGTTATCGGTCAGGCCGAAACAAGATAACCATACCGGAAAACTTTTTTCCATAATTTCAGATTATATTGATAGGTCAGGCATCACTGTCATTTTTTACCAACCAGGTACCCGCGGCCACGAGAAAAACGGGCACCTCACCGGGAGAGAGGGGTAACCTTATGATCATGCCGTTGCGGTTTCGAATGCGGGAGGCGAAGATTTTCCAAATGGGACTTTTTCCAGCGATAGTACTCGCCCTTGTTGTCATTTCAACATCCGTCACTGCCCAGGGGCGGTGGCTCTCCTTTTCCCCAGATAAGTCTCTGTCCACCTCACGGGCGGTTACCCATGGCGATGTGCGCGTGGATGACGGCGCCGCGCTCGTACGCTGCCGTGTGCCGCTCACCTTTCCCGGGGTCGCGCTTGACTACCCTGACGACAACGGCCTGCTTGCCGGGAAATTCGCGACCTTTTCGTTCGAGAGTGATGATATCAGGGTTTCTCCTGTCAACTACAACGGGACCCTGGAGCCCGACAAACGCGGCAAGCCGGACCTGCCGCTGGTGCGACTTCAGGTGAGGATCCCCCGGAACGCGAAGCTGCATAACGTAACGGCGCTTAATGCCGATTATCGCCCCGTGGACGGGGAGTATTCGCTCGCGCCGGTCCAGGAACAGCTCGCGGAGTCCTTTGTTAAAGGAGAGGACGAGGACACGCGCGCCTTCATGCGCGATGAGGCGATCTACGGGCAAAACGCCCGGTTTTCCTTTCCCGTCACGTTCGAAGAGATGATCTGCCACGGCACACGGTTTCTCGAAATCACCTACTGTCCGCTTGCCTACAATCCGGTCACGAAAAAGCTGTACGCGACCGTATCCGCCGACATCGCGATCGATTACGCCAGAGGAGAGGCGTCGGACGACGATGCGCCCACGTTGTTCAGCAGGGCCGTCAACAGCGCGACCTTCAACGGCACCGGCACCCCGGACCCGGAAACGTATGCGTCGTCTCCGGGAAAATTCATCGTGGTATCAAGGTCGTCGCTCATCAATACGGCGACCTTTCAAGACTATATCGCCTACCGTCAGGCCCAGGGGTATGTGCTGGTCGAAACCGTCAATGCCGACAACCTGAGAGCGGCCGATATCACCGTCCGGATAAAAAGCCTCTACGCCTCTCCGAAAATGGACTATGTGCTCATCATCGGCGACGAGACCCTCATACCGATCCCGATCGACAGCACGAGTTACCACTACAAAACCTGGTCGCGGCTGAACGGGACCGACAATATCGAGGATGTAGGGCTGGGGATCTTCCTGTGCGACAACGAGGCGCGGCTCAGGAATATCGTTCAGCACCAGAAATGGCAGGAGGCCGGCGGGACCTGGAGCAAAACGCAACTGTCGACCTCCGGATCCGAAGTGGCCAACGGCGTGTGGAACCGCTTCTCAACAGGCCACCACGGTACGGTCCACCTCGACGGGCCCAATGGCGGCCTGGGATACACGGTCCATCGGGTGTATCAGGTGGCAAGCATACCGACGCAGTACGGCGGCTCGAACATCGGGCTGCCGATCATTCCGTTCGAGTCATGGACGATGAGTCCGACCCCATTTTATACTAATAGCTCCGCGGCTACGGCCGAGGTCATCAAACGGTGGAACGAGGGAGTTTTAAATATCAGTCATCGGGACCATGGTAGCGTCGGTGGTCCGAGCTCTCCGCGCATGAGTTATACACTGTTCAGTAACCGGCAAATAACAAGCACCTGTTCGCCGTTTTTCACCTCTTTGAACTGTCTTACCGGTAACTTCAAGGGCAGACATACCACCAATTTTTCCTACATGGCCCAGACGGCGGAACATGGGCCCTGCGCCAATATCGGCGCAACCGTGGTCACCTATTCCGGCGACAACGACCGGGTCCACGAAGCCATGTATACCGCCATGTATCCCAAGACCGCCGGCGCCACCCCGATTGCAAACGTGGGGCAGATATGGCTGGTCGCGCACCTGAAAGGCCAGGCCCACTCCAGGACCTACTTCCACATTTTCGGCGATCCGCTCACCAATCTTTCCATGGGACAGGGTGGAAAAAAGTTCATCACCCTTGTATCGCCCAACGGCGGCGAGGTGATCGAGTGCGGCACCACGTGCGACATCGTCTGGGGAGACAACATAAACGGCAACGTAAAAATAGACCTCATTAAAGGCACCGCGGTTGCCGGAACGCTTGCCGCATCGGTGCCCAGCAATGGTTCCTATACCTGGAACGTGGCTGCGGACATCACGCCCGCCACCGACTATAAAATCAAGGTGACCAGCGTGGACAGCGCGGCGCTGTTTGGCCAGAGCAGCACCACATTCAGGATCGTCCCGGAGTTTGTCATCGCCTCGTTTCCCTATAATGAACGGTGCGACACGCTGGATTCGAATTCGACCGAACTCCCCTATAAGTGGGACCAGCCGTCAACAAACCAGGTCTCATGGGTGGTCTGGTCAGGACCCACGCCGTCACGCGTCGGCACCTCCCCCAACATGACCGGCCCCCTGGGCGACCATACCTCGGGCAACGGCAAGTATATCTATCTGGAAGCGTCGGGCAATGCAAATGAACGAGGGACGTTCACCACGCCGAAATTCAACCTGACCGCCCTGGTTGATCCCCGCCTGTCGTTCTGGTGTCACATGTTCAGCGACACGAACCTTGCCGGCGCCATGGGGACCTTGTATCTCGACATCAATGTCGACGGCGTCTGGAAGGATTCCGTTTTCAAGGTCTCCGGCGACCAGGGTGACCGCTGGGTTCAGCAGACCGTCAACCTGAACCAGCACAAGGGCGCGCGGGTCATGTTCCGGTTTCGCGGCGTGATCGGGAACTTGTGGACAAGCGACATCTGCCTGGATGATTTCACTATTTCGTCGTCTGAAACACGCACTGCGGATACCCGGGGCGCCGCCGTTCCCTGCACTTTTGACCTGGTTGCCGCAGGGTCGAAGCTGACGTTTCATGTCCCTGGTGAAGCCGCCGTCACCATTCACCTGTATGACCTGAGGGGACAACGGGTAAAAACCCTTTACCGCAAGCGCGCGCAACCCGGCATCCATGTCCTGCCGCTGGGCGCAATCAGCCGTGCCATTGCCCACGGGACCTATCTGTGCCGCATGAACGCGCACGGGTTTTCCAAAACGATTCCGGTTATGTTCTGATACCTTGCTATTGGGGAGGATCGAGAGAGAGGGGCGTGTACGGCAAGCCGTACACGCCCTTATGTTACCCCGGCACGGGATGGACAGGGCAGCAAGCCGGGAAAGCGTTCAACAGTCATTCCTCATGGTTACCACGGTGGTATTGGATCTTACCGTACAATCCGAAGCATTGGTGATAATACAGTAGTACGATCCGCTTCGATCGGTGGTGTTATATCCTTTAATATAGAGGGATGCAGTCGTGGTACCGCCAAAAACCGCATCGTCACTCAGTGCTGCCCCATTACGATACCATTGATAGGTAAGCCCGGTTCCCGATGCAACAACGGGTACATTCAAGCCGAACGATGAGTTGATACAAAGGGTGCATGCCGCAGGCGGCTGGGTCGTGATCGTTGGCGCATCGTTTACCGTAAGGGAACGGGAAACGCACGCCGTCGTACCGCATCCGCCTTCCGCACGGACATAATAGGTCGTCGTGGAGTTCGGATTGACGATTATTGAGGATCCGGTACCAACCGGACCGAGACCGCAACCGAGAGAGTACCAGTGCCACTGAGCCCCTGTGCCAAGCGTTCCACCGGCCACGGATAACGTGGCAGAGCCACCGGGGCAGATGGAAGTCGGGGAGGCACTGATACTGGTTGGGACAACGGAGAGGATATTGACCCGGAGCGTGCAGGGATTCGAAACCGTGGTTCCGCATTCATTGGTTACGGCGCACGTAATAACCGAATTGTTATCGATGGACTGCACATTTGTCAGGGTGCAGGAGGGTGTGGTGGCATTGGGAAGTGCTGCCGAGCCTTTCCTCCACTGATAGGTGAGCGGCGATGTCCCGCTTGCGGTTACCGTAAACACCGCTTGCAGTGTCGGGCAAACCGATACCGATGCTGGTGGTGTGGTAATCGTCGGCCTTGACTTGACGGCGATTCTTACCGAATCCCATGCGGAATTGCCGCAGGTGCCTTCTCCACGCACAAAGTACCAGGTAGCGGCAGTGGGAGTAACGGTTGTCGAAGAGAGTGCGGTTCCGGTTTTGGCCGTATACCACTTCCACGATGCGCCGGTACCGAGCGTTCCAGCGGAGACGCTCAGCGTGCAGGTCGTGCCCGGGCAAATATCCGTGGCTGAAGCCGTTGGGGTCGGTTTGGTCGAAATGGTATTCAGGGTAATCCGTATCGAGTCCCACGGTGAATTACCGCAGGTTCCTTCGCCGCGGACAAAGTACCAGGCTGCGGTGGAGGGTGCGACTCTGGTTGTCGTGATGGCCGAACCTGTTTTACTCGTATACCATTTCCATGCAGCACCGGTGCCCAGGGTTCCGGCAGAGACGCTGAGTGTCGACGAGTCGCCGGGGCAGACGCTCGCCGGGGTTGCTGCCGCGGTCGGTTTGGTGGATACCGTATTCACGGTAAGGGTACAGAGATTGCTTGTGACGCTGGTGCCCGATTCATTGCTGATTACACACGAGAGGACCGTACCGTTATCCGCGGACGAAACCGCATTCAGCGTGCAACTCGGCGCAATAGCGCCGTTGATGTTCGTGAAAGTGCTTGCACCCTTGCGCCACTGGTACGACAGGGGCGCCGTTCCGGCTGCAATCACCGAAAAAATCGCCTGGGATCCGCCGCAAACCGCCTTGGAAACGGGCTGCGTGGTGATAGCCGGAGCATTGATGTATTGCAGGATGATGGTTTGCGCGCTCCGGTTGCGCCGCGTCGATTTATCCACGGCAGTCACTCGTATCGTATCATGCGTACCTTCCGTTAGCGTATCTTTCAGGGAATAATGACCGGCATTGCCCGTCACCGGCGACATGATTTTTTTCACTCCGCCGTTGCGCGTCCAGTACACACTGTCGATGCCGCTCGGATCGGTTATCGAATCAACGATGGTGACCACGGGAGCGGCGACGATTGATCCTGATACCGGCCCGCTCACCTGCCTGATGGTCGGGCCAACCGTGTCTTCCATGGTGGGATCATAGTTAATGTACACCGGCAGTGTTGACCGGTTCGCCTTCAGAGAGCTGTCGATTGCGGTAACGGTAACCGTGTTGACCGTAGTGACGGTAAGGCCGGTGACCGGAATGGTCCAGTTGTTTCCCGTGCCCTTGCCACCGGTAAACGACTGCGCACCCATGGCCGCGATGACCGAAGCAACGCCGCTCGGGTCGGTGCAGGAAACGGTAATCGTGTAACTCGACGCGTTGGTGGTTACACTTTCGCCGGCAGGGGTAACCCTGGTAATGGCTGGTCCGGTCGTATCGTTGTCGTAGTTGATCGAAACCACGAGCGAGTCGCGGTTGGCGTTCAGGGAGCTGTCCACTGCCACGAAGGTGATCTGGTTGAACTGACCCGCGACCAGGCCGGTTATTGTTGCGGAGTATAAAGAGTCGGCGGAGGATGATTTCGTTACGGTAAAGAGGTTCGATCCCATCGAGCAGGTAAGCGAGGCAATGCCGCTGGCATCCTTACACGATACCTGCACGGTCACGGAACTTGTGCCAACACGGCTGCCCGTGACAGGGGAGATGAGGGCGAGCGACGGCCTGGTCCGGTCGTTGTCGTATTTGATGCGGACCGTTGAGGTGCCGGCATTGGGCGTGGCGGCGGAGTCGGTCGCGGTGATGGTGACGGTCGTGTTTTGGCCGCCAATCAGCGTCTTGATCGTGGCGGAAAAAACGTTGTCCGCTTCCCGCGCGGCCGGTACGGTTGCGCTGCCGGCGCTGATCGTGACCGACGCCACGCCGCTCTGGTCGGTGCAGCGGACCCTGATGGCGCAGGAGTCAACACCGATGATGGTGTCACGGGCAGGGGAGAGCAGGGTGATGATGGGTGGAACGTTGTCCGCCACCGTGGAGTCGTAGGTGACATGGACGTACAGGGTGCAGCGGTTGGCACGCGCCGACGCATCGGTGGCGATGAAGGCGATCTGGTTTAAGGTTGCCGGACGCAGGCCTGCCACGGTGGAAGTGTACAGCGTGTCGGAACTGGTGACGGGAAAAGTATCGGCACCCATGGCGCACGTTATCGAAGCAACGCCGCTTGGATCGCGTGCCGATATGGTGATCTGGTAGGTCGAAGAGGCTACGGTAACCGTGTCCCTGGCCGGAGTAATGCGGGTCAGGGTGGGCGGTACGCGGTCTTCGGCGGTAATGGCAAGGTCGATGGTCAGCGTATCGGTCGATCCGGATGGATCGCGCGCGACGATCTGTGGGGTAACGTCACCGGTATCTCCTTCACCCGGCGTGAATGACCATGTTGAATCTATCACCGTAT
>JAFGOU010000398.1 GCA_016926315.1 Chitinispirillaceae bacterium | reverse complement strand
AGCGCGTGTTCCGGCACCGTGGGACGGGCGGTCACCGCGCTGCCGGTCATCTTCATTCCGCAGATATTCTTCTCCGGCATCCTCATACCGTTCGACCGGATGACCGGGATGGGGCGGGCGCTTTCGTCTCTCACCGTGGCACGGCCGGTGTTCAGCCTGTTCAAGCACGTCTGCCTGCTCGAGCAGCCGCTCTTTGAAAACCCGTCCTGGGCGGATTTATGTTTCCTCAATCTCGGATTAATTATTTTAGTCGGCATAATGGTCAGGTGGCGTCTGGCGCGCATGACCGCGTCCCGGTAGGTTCCCGCGGAGACCGCTGCGTATGTTCAGTAAAAAAGAGAACGATTCCATCCCTGAGTACATCAGCCACTACAAGATCCTCGGCCGGCTCGGCAAGGGGGGCATGGGCGATATTTACAAGGCGATACAGGACCCGCTCAACCGCGTCGTGGCGCTCAAAGTGCTGCCGCCGCACTTCGGGCGCGACGAGGAGTTCGCCAAACGGTTCAAGATAGAGGCCGACGCGATCGCGCGGCTCCAGCACCAGAACGTCGTTTCTCTGTACGAGTACGGCGAGGAGAACGGGTTCCGGTATTTCGCCATGCAGTTCGTCGACGGCAGGGACCTCTCGCGCCACATCGCCGAGCGCAGGGAGATGCCGGTCGAGGAGATCATAGATTTCTCAAAACAGATCTGCCGGGGCCTGCGCTACGCGCACGCCAACGACGTGGTCCACCGCGACATCAAGCCGCAGAACATCCTTATTGACAAAAGCAACGTCGTCAAGCTGAGCGATTTCGGCATCGCCAAGATTTTTTCCGGCTCCGATATCACCATGACCGGCTTTACGCTGGGAACGCCGGAATACATGTCGCCGGAGCAGGCGCTCGGCAAGAACATAGACCGCCAGACCGATCTTTATTCGCTGGGCGTCGTGATGTACGAGATGCTCACCAGAAAGCCGCCGTTCACGGCCAACGACCCCATGGCTATCGCCTACAAGCAGGTGCACGAGCTCCCGGCGCCGCCGTCGGCAAAACGGAGGGAGACGCCCAAGCGGCTGGAGCTCATCATTCTCAAGGCGCTCAAGAAGAACAGGGAGGAGCGTTACCAATCGGTCGAGGAGATGCTCGACCATCTTGATTCGGTCGACCCTAAGGAGCTGGCCGGAACACCCACCGCCTCCATGCGCGCTGTGGGCGGTTCTGCAGGCGGGGATACGGCCGGGGATGCGGTGAAAAAGACCGCAGAGCGCCGCATCGTCGACCGCCGGCAGAGCACGGGTATGGGACCGGTATTCGGCGGCAGGCGATACTGGCGCGAAATGGCGAGGACGCAGTGGGTCTCCTGGCTCCTGCTTGCGGGTCTGGGCGCGCTCTTTCTGCTGCATCTTCTGCGCTATCACCGGTAGGCGCACAGGAGACCGATGGGCTTATCAGGACCGGGATCATTCACCCAAGGCACACCGGGAGACGGAGCCAGCACCCGCGCCAAAGGCGCTTCGGCAGAGGAAACCGCTGCCGAATACCTGGTTAATAAAAAGTATAAAATCCTGGAAAGAAACTACCGTGTCAGGAAAGGCGAGATCGACTGCATCGCGGTTGACAGCGACGGCACGCTTGTGTTCGTGGAGGTGAAATCCGCCCGCACCGGTAGATGCGGCCATCCTTTTTTCTGGGTTGATGCGGCGAAACAGCGCACCATAACCAAGGTCGCCCGATGGTATCTGGCCGAGCACGGGATAACCTCCCGGGCGTGCAGGTTCGACGTGATAGCGCTATCAAACGGGAAAGTAGAACACCTCAGGAACGCGTTTTTAGCGGAGTAATAAAAAATAAACCCCGTCAGAGGTTGCCCCCTGACGAGGTTGGAGGGGAGGAGGAAGTAGTACTACTTTTGTAATGCTGCAGGCTTACTTCGGAGCCTGCATTAAAAGTACGGACACCAGGGAAGAATATTGTATGGATAATGCAAAAAAGAGCATATTTTATATCTCATTTATTTTCAATGCGTTGCAGGCTTCTGTCGTTGCCGGTGGTGTACTGCTTTCCGGCTGCGCTGCCGGCACTGCCGGAACAAAAGCTGAAAAAGAGGCCACGGCAAAGCAGCTGTTCGGACAGGTCGCGGAGATGGTCTACTGTACGGATAAAACAAGGGTCGATTCACTTGCTCCGAAAGTTGACCAACTCAGAGAGAGATTCATGGCGATGCCGGGAAGCCATCCGATTCCCGCAGGACTTGAGGAAAAGTGGAGGTCCCTTGCTGCTGAGGCGGAACGGCTGCAGAAGTGGATACATTCGGACGAGAAGCTGGAATATCTTCTCGGCGAACTGAACAGGATCGGCATTTTTTTCAGCGCGCCGGACGCGGCGCATACGGCCGAATATTACCTTGCCAGGTGCGTCGGCATGGGAGGGGGGACGGAGGAAAGGGACTACCGGCCGTCCCTGTCGCTCGCCTGGCTCAACCTTCACGAGGGCTGCCAGATCTCCGAGAAGACCCGCGATCTTCTGGAAGATGCGGTGAAAAAAGCGCCTGACTGGGAGCGGCCCTATCTTGCCATGCTCTGGGGCTACTACTATTATTCCTGCAGGCACGATCCTGAAAAGGCGCTTCCTTTTTTTCAGACCTATCTTGCCTTTGATCCGCACGACGAGCGGGTGCGGAAAATCTTTCAGAAAATAAAAAAATAAGCGCCGCGGCAGCGGCGCTGAAAACGTGAGATCACCTTCCTCCGCAGAAGGTTTAAGGGCACCTCTAAATAGGGTCTGCTGAAAAATTCATTTTTTGTTTGCCGGCACGACATGAGCACTATTTTACGATCTCGTTTACTTCATAGATGCGGCAGT
>JAFGOU010000397.1 GCA_016926315.1 Chitinispirillaceae bacterium | reverse complement strand
TCGACCACCTACTACTACGCGGTCGCCGCAGTCAATGCCAACGGTACCTCCACAAAATCCACGACCATAAGCGCTACGACCTCGGGCAACACGCTCAAGGCGTATATCACACAGTGCCGGGGCTGCGACCGCTGCCGCAATTCATGTTCAAAGGGAGCGATTAAGGCGAGCGGAAGCGTCTATGTTATAGATCCGGCGCTGTGCGATGGATGCGGGGACTGCGTTCCTTCGTGCCCCTACGGATATATTGTTTTACGGTAATAATACCGAAACGAGTTTGCATGAAATAATTTTTAAACACTGAAAGGAGACGCTTGTGAAAAAGATGATCATTGTGTTAGGATGCGCGTTGTTCATGGCGGTGTCGGTGTATGCGGCGAAAAAGATCGTTTCCCATGTCATAGATCAGACCATCTGCAACCAGTGCGGCAAGTGCGTCAAGGCGTGCCCGGAAAAAGCGATCAAGGCACTGACCAAGGACGGGAAAAAGATGCATTGGATCGACCCGGCACTATGCAACCAGTGCGGCCTTTGCGTGGAGGAGTGCCCCGAAGAGGCGATCAAGGTCGAGGAGAAAAAGAAAGTGAAGAAAAAATGAGTGCTTTGAACCAAGGTTTTTCACCAAAAAACCGGATCCACGGCAAAGTGCTTCTGCTGCTCGCTCTTGTTTTTTCCGCGACCGGCGCCGCGCTTTCGGGATGTTCCGATTCCATTGAAAAAGCCCGCGTTTCCGGAATCAATACGGACGCCGTGGCGATTATCGATCCCGTACTATGCTCGGGTTGCGGTGCCTGTTTCCCGGTCTGTCCGCAGCGCGCTATTGACTCGGTGGTGACTCCAAATCCAAACTTTCCCCAACCCGATGTGGACTTTTTAATCAATACCGACAAATGCACTCGATGCGGCGTCTGCTTTCAGGTCTGTCCGTATGCCGCCATTGGATGGAAACGATAGGAGAACATGAGTTTTGCACACCCCATGACCAGACGATCCCTGCTTAAATTCTTCCTGACGCTGACCCTTCCGCTCTCTGTTTCGGCGCAAAAATCATCCCGCGTTTTTGTCGTGATTGCCAACCGGTGCGTCGGATGTAAGGACTGCTGGGGAATCTGTCCGGTCGGAGCAATCGATATGGTCAGGGGCAAGGCACTTATTGATCCAGAAACCTGTACCGGCTGCCGAAAGTGCAAGGCGGTCTGTTCCTATGGAGCTATTGGACAATGCGAAATCGAGAAACCGGGAAACGACGGAGAGAACACCGAGTAGCGGGTTTTACCGCCCTGTTCATTATCAGTGCGCTGCTCCTCTCCGGGTGCAACCTGAAGCCGGGCGGCGCCTACCTTGCGGTTGACGAAGAGCGTTGCATCGGGTGCGCCGAATGCTCCGCCGTATGCATCGTCGACGCAGTGAGGATCATCGACCGAAAAGCGGTCATCGATCCAACCAAATGCGTCGAATGCGGCCGCTGCGTCGAGGTCTGCCCGACCAACGCGATTCAATAAAGGACGCCTCATGATTATTCGCCATCAACGAAACTCCATTGAAACGCAGGACGCCTTCATGCGGCAATTCTGCATTGTACTGTTCGTGGCAACTGGTTTTCTATTTCCGCTCATGGCCGTCGAACCGATCATCCAACTGGAAAGCAAAGCCGCGTATTTTATGGTAAAGCCCCACCCCTTTATCGACACCGGACGGAATTCCGAAGGCATGCTCTTGAATACCACGATTTCCGCCTGTCGCACCATAACGACGAGTACGCAGCTTCTGCTCGATTACCGGCTGCGCGGAACCAACCATACCAACCTGTTCCCCGAATATCAGCTACCTTTTAATAATTATCTCTATGCTGGAATTCTTGATTATGAATTAATTGGGGTTTTTTTGGCGGGATTTTCCAATGAAATACTCCCCTATGCCCAGGCCTTTCCAACGCCCTGTTACCGTCAATTTTTGGGCGCGTACTATCTGCCGGAAATGATCAATACAGTCAATGGCGCCTGGAAATACGAAAATACCCGCATGGAGATTTCTTCAAAAGCAACCATGTTCAGGTTCACGTATAAGCTTATTCCCGGCGATCCCTATACACAACCCTTTATAGCGCTCTCGCCGCCGTTCGGCCGGTATAACGAATCCGACCTCTGGACTGACATCGCCGGATCGTTCTCTCTGAACGACGATTTCGGCCTTAATGCCGGTTGGCTGCGTAAGGACGATTTAACCGGATACAATGGGTACGATATCAACCGGTTCTGGGGAGGAATATCGGGCGACCACCGGATGCTCAAGTCAAAAATGCAGATTGAATGGTTTGCCCGAGAGCGGCTGCTCCAGAGCGCCGTCATGCAAGGGGATACCTATGCCACGGGTCTCGCCACCGACCTCTCGTGCAGGATTGTCAAGAGGCAAAAAGGCAACCTTTATCTTAAAGGGCTTGCAAGAATGGAACTTGGGCAACAAATCCACAAAGTTTTCTATCAAGCTCAGATCAACAAACTTTTTAAAAACAATTCTATGCTGGGGTTCGATTATTTCGGCACCACCGGCGTCCTGTTCCCGCGTCAGGGCGCCAAGGTCGCCGGCACGATCATGCTTTTTCCCCACCTGGGCATCTCCCCGGGTTTCGAGGGATTCATGAGCATTGTACCCGGCGAATCGTCTTTGCGCTTTTATCGCAGCGACATGAAGCTGGAACTGCAGTATTCCCTCAAACCACGGATGGAGTTCTATACCGGTTGGAACTTACGTAGCTATGACCGTCATCCGCTCTTTGCTTCACGGAGCAGCATATATACTGGCCTGAATGCATGGTAGAACCGTTTCATTTTTTAGCCGAAGGGTTTGCACTGGGGATTGCCACTGGTCCGGTCTGCCTTGCCACGTGTGGACCGGTATACGCGCCGTTTCTCATGGTAAAAAACCGGACCACGCTCCGATACGTGACCACGCTGCTCGAACTCTCGGCCGGAAGGTTTATCACGTATCTACTCGTGGGCGCAATTGCCGGCGCGTTCGGCCGTCAGTTTGCCGATCTGCAAAGGGACTATTTCACCATTACCGCCTATCTTCTCTTTTCCGGGTTCTTGATCGTTTCGGCACTACGCAGCAGGGGATGCGAAGGCAATTGCCGTCCTTCGAAATGGAGCCGTTTCGCCGAGTGGCCCCTGCTCCTGGGAATCGTGACCGGGCTTAACGTGTGCCCCCCGTTTCTCCTCGCACTCAGCCGGTCCTTTACGCTTTCAGGCCCTGTTGCCGGCATGTTTTTCTTTGCCGCGTTTTTTGCCGGTACGAGCATATTCCTGGTCCCGCTCTCATTTGTCGGCATGCTCGGCCGCAAGAAACTGTTCCGTACCATCGCGCGAATCGCCGCCATCGGCGTCGGCCTCTGGTTCATAGGCAACGCAGGGTATATCACCTATAAACTCGCCATGACCCGCTTCGACCCGCGACCCATCATTACGCTGCTCGACGACACGCCCATGTACGTCATTATGAAGGACTCCCTGGCGGCGGAGCGATGCGCGTCCGCACTCGCCTCAAACCGGACCGGCAAGGTGTACGTCGGCAGTGCGGGAGGAAAGTTCGCTGACACCTGCTACATAATAACCGACCCGCACGGCATTACTGACAAGAACGGCGCTCCCCTGCGAACAGCCGGGCGTTTCGTGATCATTATTTCGAACAATCGATCCATGCACCAGGACAGCATCGCGAATGCGGTATCTTTCTTGCGCAGGTATCATTTCCGTTTCAATCCAAAAAAAGGCGATGTCTTTTTCTTAAAATAGCGCCGAAGGGAGCAATGTCCCCATGACCCGGAAGATCAGAATCGTTTCGCAGATCATCTTCTTTTCACTTTTTGTGCTGTTTCTCTTTTACTTCAACCGCGAAGGGCTGGCGCAGAAAACACCCGGCGAATGGTTCCTCCAGCTCAACCCATTGACCGCCCTGCTAACCTCGCTCGCCTCCCGCACTATTATCTATTCCATGCTCTGGGGCGCCCTGATAGTGACCATCGTCACCCTGCTCTTCGGACGGGTCTTCTGCGGCTTTGTCTGCCCCTTGGGCGCGGCCATTGACTTTACGGACAAATTCATCATCGGCAAGGCGCGCCACATATCACGCCGACCCCACCAATATCTACAGCGACTTAAATATATACTGCTTACCGCTCTGACCGCGCTCGCCATTCTCGGCTTGCTTTTCCCGTTCTTTATGGATCCTATTTCCATCGCAACGCGCATGATCACGCTTATTATTGATCCGGCGTACCGTATCCTGGAGATTGAGGGAAAAAATTTCGCTGCGTTCGTAACTTCTTCCCTGTTCGACGATGCTCCGCCCCTACGCGCGCTCGATATCGCCATGCCCGGAAGCCTGGTCGCCGCCGCCCTCTTCATTGCCGTTTTCATCGGCGGGTTCTGGGACTGCAGGTTCTGGTGCCAGTATGTCTGCCCGAGCGGAGCTTTCTTCGGGATTTTAAGCAGGATTCCCATACTGCACCGCCGGATAAACCATGAAAAATGCAACTCCTGCCGTTCATGCGCCACCAGGCAATGCCCGACCAGGGCGATCGATCCCAACAACATTGCCATGACCTCAACCGCCGAATGCATCCTGTGCGGGCTCTGCTCAAGCAATACCCGTGCGTGCAGTGTCATCGCTTTTTCACTACCCCGTAAGCAGGAAATCAAAGGCCCGAACCTTGTACGACGCCACCTTATCGCTGGAATACTCGCCGGTATTGTTGCGCCTCCCATGATCCGCGGCGGTAGAGCGGTTCCCGCATCAGCCGGCGAACTGATCAGGCCGCCGGGATCGCTCCCCGAATCCGAGTTTCTGACACGATGCATTGCCTGCGGTGAATGCATAAAGGCATGTCCCAACCATGCGCTCAATCCGTGCGGGTTCGGCGACGGTCTTATCCGCCTGAACACGCCCCGGCTCGTTCCGTCGATCGGTTATTGCGAACCGTCATGCACTGCCTGTACCTGTGTATGCCCCACGGTCGCGATCAGACCCGTGTCCAAAAACGATAAACCGTTTGTTAAGATCGGCACCGCCTTTATCGACGAAGACCGCTGCCTCGCATGGCGCAATGAACTGCACTGCCTCATCTGCATGACGCGCTGCCCCTATCAGGCGATCGACGAAGTTGAGCAGACCCTCGGAGAAATCACGCGCCGGGGACCGGTTGTCGACAAGGACCTCTGCATCGGCTGCGGAAAATGCGAAACATTCTGCCCCGTCTCCACGGTCCCCGCAATCCGCCTCCAGTCGCATGGCGAACGGAGAATAATGACCGGACCGTTTATCTCTAATAAAAAAAGGGAGAAAATCGCGAGATTAAGGAAAGAAAAAGCAGAAGAGAATAAGAGGGAGGAAGAGGAGGAAGAAAAATAATACAAAAAATAGTGGAGAGCATGTATCTCTTCACCCACACGCACCAGCACCGGACATTCCTGCTCTGGGCCCTGCTCCTGCCCCTGCTGGCAGCCACAAGCCTGACCGACCACCTCCTGGCGCAACTGCTCACGCTGTTGCGCCTCCATTTCCTGCTCCCGCTCCTTATCACCACCGTGTCAACCGCCGCCGCGCTGGTCATGTACCGGGTCTATGCGCATATCAACCGCCGCGCGCATGAAAAAGAGAACAGCGTTCTCTTTTTTGCCTCCATGGCCGCGCTCATGATCGCCGCCGCGTGGTGGAAACCGCCCCAGCAATCGCTTCTTGCGCCCCTGCTTTCCACCCTGGAACTCTGGATCGGCTACGGCCTCGGGCTCCTCTGCTTTGCAAGCATCGGCGCCAGGCTGCACAACATCGCGCCAAAATCCCGCCTTGCAGGCGTGGCGCTCGTCTTCCTTACACTCGCGCTGATCGGGCTGGCGATGGGCGGGGTCGCGGGGATGGGGAGGTAGAGGGGTTCGACAAGAATTCCCTTCGGTTTCTAAAACGCCGACGACCCCACCATGACGGACTTCATGATCCAAACCTGTACCCAGCCGAAATTATGCCTCCTGGCCATCAATATCAGAAATAAAACGTGACTACCCTCTGCGTGAGTGTCTGCCTAGCAACAGAGTGAAACGCTTGCTTTATGGAGCGGCAGGGGTGATTTTATGAAGACAAGGGAGAAGGGAGAAGGGACAAGGGATAAGAAAAAAAAGAGGAAAGAGAGAGACCGTCGGCGACAAAGGATCAATGGAAAAAATCAGGCGCGCCGACAGGTCGGGAGTTAGAGTGTGTGTGAAGAAAACTTACCCCTCGACCTGCCTCTGCCAAAGCGCTCCGGCGACGGCGGGCAGGCTCGAGAAAGGCTTCTTTTTGCGTAGATTTTGTGAGCTACAGACTCTTATCCAGCTATGCTGGGTTATGGGATAATGGTAAAAATGGGGGGATAGTCTCCGCGTCTCCGCGTCTCCGCGTGAACCAATCTTCTGGAGGTATGCAATGAAGGCAAAAGCGCGGAAATGATAATCAGCACCTGCATTTTTTCATCTTTCATCCCTCAGCAGGCCAGGGTGTGCGGGTAATCAACCTCATCGGCACTTAAAAATATACCCTCATCCACACATCCAACAGTTGCTGAACTTGTTTGGAACCAAACTCGGTGCCATCGTCACCTAACAGCAATGTCGGCCATATTAGGAGTTCAAAATCAGCGACGGGTTTGTAACTCAAAGATAGCGCCATTTGTAAACTATGGTCATTGATATTAACAATCGTAAAAACGGATGGTGTAAAATAGAGGAGGTTAAACGGTTCGGGCTGACTGATTTTGAGGTAAGCGTAGTCTTGCAATTTTGTGCTGCCGTTGAAATACATCTTGCTATAAGATAGCGCTTTTTTTTGCAGGTCTTCGTTGGGGCTGTTAACGCTGTTTTGGATAAAAGCGACATAGCTTTCATATTCCGTTTGCGTTAATCCCGCATCGTTATGATAATACTCCGCAATGATCGTGGTGTTCCACTTATTCAGATAGCGGAATCCCATAAGATATGAGCAGCCGTTCATCGCGGTTCGCAAAAGAGCATTGTTGTCGATTGCATGTTTTGACGCATCGTTAAAATATGACGCCTCCCCATGAATTTCTATGTTTTCCTTTACATTGGTTGAAAAGTCCGCGCCGATCCGCATCGGGTTTATTCTACTGTAGTACCCCATAACGTCGATGTCGATATTCCACATGAGAAGGTAGCTTTTTACAGCTATGTCGGTGTTTTTAATCTGTCCGTAACGGTTGTTGATCAGATCACGGGGCGGTATCACCACACCGGTCAATGCGAAAGTTTTCAGACCATTGAATTGGAAACTTTTGACCGTTTCAAAATTAAAGGATAAAATCCCGGCCTGCGCCAGTTCCGGATTTTCAGGTTCTTTCCTTGGATTGACATATCCGACAGGATTAAAGGCGTAGCCCTTGCCCCAATTGTACCTTTTTTTGCCGGCTTGAACAAAAGAATTGATGGACAGATTCCAATTGCCGTACGCTTCAAACAGCTCAAAAACCGTCCCTGCATCGTTGTAATGGGTGCCATGCGTTTTAACATGAAAACCCATGTCCTTTGTCTGATAATCAGCGTTCATGTAGAGATCAAGCCGGTATTGTGAAAGCCATTCCGATACTAAGTCCTGACCCATGAACTGAAGCCGGTACAGGGGAGAAGATGTTTGCATTCGAAGAACGGAATATTTCCCGTCAAGATTTCCGCTCCATTCAAGCTTACCGTCATCCTTGTCCTCAGGAATCTCAAAGGAATATTCCTCAGCGCCCGGCAATGAAGCAGAGCAAAGCGCCAGCATGATTACCAGGAAATGCCTCATTTAAGATCGCCCAGTTTCGACAGATAATTCAAGGTAAACGCTTCATCCGGAAAACTTCGCGCTTTTACACCGGCATAGATCATTATCGATCGGTATCCCTTGTAAAGAGAACTATACGTTTCAATCACCGATGGACGCTTTAACCCGTTGCCGAAATCTTTAACTTCTTTAAATTCCAGTGTTTTAATCAGCATATTACTGGCTGAATAGCACTCTATTTTTTCTACCAGCAGTGTTTTTTTTGTCGCCC
>JAFGOU010000396.1 GCA_016926315.1 Chitinispirillaceae bacterium | reverse complement strand
CGCGACCCGAATCGACACGGCCGGTTTCTTTGCCGCTGATGCATGGGTGTATGTCACCGGGACCTATAACGGGGCAACGATGTCGTTGTACCGCAACGGCATTCTGGTGAAATCCGTTGCAGTGCCGGACGCGCTTGCCGCCGTGACCCGCACGACGAATTACATCGCCCGCAGCAACTGGGCCGCAGACGGTTATTTCAACGGCATGATCGATGAGTTGCAGGTATCCCGCATCGGCCGCAGCGCCGACTGGATCAAGCTCAGTTATGAGAACCAGAAAGCGGCCCAGACGCTCATATCGTTTGCCGAGATCGATGACGAGAATTATTCCCTGTGGCCGTATGTACAGAAGGTGTACCTGAATACCTCCTCGACCGGGGCGAATGTTTCGGGAACGGTGAGAGACTTCCCCGTCCTCATCCGGCTCAACCCGGTGTCGTTCGGTTTTTTTCCCCAGACGCTTCCCGGCGGCGCCGATGTGCGGTTTGCATCGAGCAGCGGTAACCATCTTTCGTATGAAATCGAACGCTGGGTGGATGGCACGAACAACAACGATACCGCCGAAATCTGGGTCAGGGTCGATACCATTATCGGGAATAACAGCCAGCAGTTCATCCTCATGCACTGGGGCAGGAGCGGGGCCGTCAGCCGTTCGAACGGCAGCGCCGTTTTTGATGTTGACAACGGGTTTCAAGGAGTCTGGCATCTGAATGAAAGCCCGGTAGGAACCTCCTCGGTGAAGGACCGGACGCGCAATAACAACCACGGCTCCCCGCAGAACAACCTGAACAGCGACGATCTGGTGAACGGGACTATCGGAAAGGCGATGAATTTCGACGGGCCGAACGGATCCGGGGGCGATCATATACGGTTGCCCAACAGTCCGACGATGGATAATACCGGGAACCTGACGGTCAGCTGCTGGTTCAGGATGGCAAACGGCGCCACGAGTGACTATTACGGCATTGCGGGGAAATATACGGATTTTTCATCCAGCTTCCTCGGCTACATGATCGGCAGAGCGTCCAGTCAGCGCATCCGGTTCGTTACGGGCAACGGTCAGCCGGGAGCAGGGCCGTATGTGGAGAGTAATGCCACCCTCACCGACAACCTGTGGCACCATGCGACCGGGGTCGTGAATGCGGGCGTCATGTCGCTATTTATTGACGGAGTGCGACAGTCCGGCACCGCAGCCGGGACGGCGGTCGCCAGCAACGATTACGGGTATATCGGGAGACGGGCCTCAAATCTCGACCACTCTTTCTTCGTCGGCGATATCGACGAGGTGCGTTTCAACCGGACCGCCCGGTCGGCAGACTGGATCAAACTCGGCTATGAAAACCAGAAGGCGGCGCAGACGCTGATATCGTTTTCAATCACCGACAACGAGGATTATGCGACCTGGCCGTTTTCACAGAAACTGTACCTCAATACCACCACCGCAGGCGCTGATGTCGCCGGGACCGTCACCGGTTTTCCGCTGCTGGTCAGGCTGAACCCTTTGACGTTCAAGGGATTCGCCGCAACGCTGCCCGGAGGCGCCGATATCCGTTTCTCTTCCGGAAGCGGAGCACACCTGCCCTTCGAAATAGAACGGTGGATTGACGGAAGCGGTAATAACGACACCGCGGAGATATGGGTCAGGGTGGATACGGTACGGGGGGGCAACGCTACCCAGCATGTCAGGATACACTGGGGGAAAAGCGGAGTGACCTCCAGAAGCAACAGCCGGGAAGTTTTTGATATCGCCGGTGGTTTTGTCGCGGCATATCATTTGAATCAGGCAGGCGGCAGCGCGGCGGATGCCACTGCCAACAACCTGAACGCGGAACCGAGAGGCACTCTTCCGGATCGCAGCGACGGCCTGGTGGGATTTGGGGGCAGCTTTAATGGCGGTCCGGCCTATTATACCGCCGGGAACGATCCCCGTTTTGCCATGTCGACCAATAATGCGTTTACTCTTTCGGCCTGGGTAAACAGGCTGGGAAACAATTCGTGCAGGACGCGATGGGAAGGAATAGCCGGGAAATACCGGTGGGCCGCCATAAACGGCCGCGAATACACCCTGGGATGCGACACGACCGCCGGCGCAGGGCTGGGAATGATTGTCTCGTCCGATGGAAGCCCGGCGACGGAAACCTATGCCCTGTCAAGAATCGTCCCGGTGAACGGGACATGGTACAACGTCACCGGCATGTACGACGGGTCGAGAATGAGGATGTATATCAATGGCGTCCCAAGCGGTTCTCCCGCGACAATGCGTACGATTTATTCTTCGCTTAATGCCGATTTCAGAATAGGCATCATCGACAGCGCCTCGGCCGCCAATTACCAGGCCTTTAACGGCAGGATCGATGAAGTCGTTCTGTCGAAAGTCGCCCGGAACGATGACTGGATAAAGCTCTCCTACGAAACGCAGAAGCCATTTGGCTCCTGCAGCGTTATTCCCGACCATCTCGCTCCACCGATGGTGATCGACGGCACCCCCGCCGACCAGACGGTCAGAGAGGGTACAACGATCGGCATGACCGTCAGGGCAAGCGGATGCGGACCGTTCATCTATCGCTGGTATAAAAACCGTCTGACGGCGGTGGACACCGTTCCCGGGCAGAGGGACAGTACGTTGCAGTTTCCAAGCGTTCATCCCGCCGATGCCGCGGCCTATATCTGCATCGTCTCCAATGTATACGGCAGTGACACCAGCCGCGCAGCGGTTCTTGTCGTGGAGGCTGATCAGCAGATCGTCAATCCGGTCATCCTGCGCGGCACGTTTGTCGACAGCACGCATGTCGCCCTCTCGCTCAGCCGCTTTTCCAATCTTCCTCCTGCGGCAACGGCGACGTTCCCCTGGTATGCCGACAGCGTCTGGGTGTGGTATCGGGCAAACGACTTTCCCGCCCGCCCACTGCGCGGGAGCAATGATCTGGTTAAATTTCCGCTGAGCCTTCTTCAAAGGGACGCGACGGACCGGTTCGATACGGTGCTGACCGTTCCCCGGTATCCATCCACCGCATGTTACCACTACTGTTTTATCGCATCGGTCTATTGGAAGAACGGCGCCGGCAGCCCCGATTCGATCGCCCCGTTTGCCGACCCGCTCACGTCCGGCGCATCGGTCTATATGTGCGATACGTCGGCCCTGCCGAACCCGCTCCGGTTTTTATTTGACTACCGGCAGCAGACCGATTCCGTCGTGGTCACGCTTTCAAACATCACCCAGCTTGCCTGGGACCTCGTTTCGGCGGTGGAGGTGCGGTATGTCGTCGGTTCCGGTACCGCCGTCGCAGACCGGATGCCGATTTCGGGTTTTGAGCGTTCAGTCGATATCTTTTCAAAATCATACCGCGATCCGCGATTCAACGGGGAGGAGAAGTGGGTGTACTGGGAGGTGCTTCCGATCGGAAAATACGGCAACCCGAGCGAGCCGGTGCGTGATTCATGCAAGGTCGGGGTGCCCAGGCCCGACAATCCGCTGATCCTTTCCGTCGGAAGCATCGCCTCGAGCAGGATCGGTCTTTTCTGGCAGCGGTCAGGAGTTACCTTCGATAGTATCCGCATCTGGTATGGTTTTCAGGAGGTGCCGATGGGCGTCGATATCTCTCCGGCCATCTACGGATCATTGCTCCTGCCGGGAAACGATACCGCGGTTGTCGTGACGGGTCTCTCGGCGTCGACCACCTATTATTTCGGCCTGCAGGCGCAGAAGGCCGGTGTATGGTCGTCGGTCACCGCGGCATCACGCACCTCGGCCGTGACCGGCGAAATAGAAGATACCGTTTCGATGGCGAACCGGCTCCGCCTGTTGTCGCTTGTGTTCGATACGGCCGCAAACAGCGTGGTCATGGAGTGGGTCGTGGACACCTCCGGATTGTCGCTCGAGGCCGGGATCGTCTGGTCGAGGGACAGCATCGGCTATCCTGAACCCAATCCCCCCGGCGAGGGAAGGGTTACCGCCATCGTTGAACCGGGAACGCCCATGCGCTATTCCATAGCCGTTCCGGCGACGAACCTGGCGTTCAACAACGAGTATTTTTTCGCCCTCTGGCTCCGTAAAGTCAATGGGCGGTGGATTCAGCCAACCGCCGCTTCGGTGAAGAAACTTGCCATTCCTCCCGCCAGCTGGGAAACGGTCGTTTTTTTCAGGAACGCCGATACGGTGCGGGCGCTGAGCAATCTGCTCATTCTGAGGAAGATCGAGGAAATGACCGTGGAATCAAAACTTCGGATCGTAAAACTGCCCGTGGCCACGAGCGGCTGCATTCCCATGAGCATCGCCATGACGTTCGAGCACCAGAATGCGCCGCCGCTGCCGCTTTTTGTCGGCCTCAGCTATGTCGCGATGCCGCAGGGGTATTCCGCGGCCGACCTCCGCATGTACCATTACGTCGACAGCTCCGGCCTGTGGGTTCGCGACACCCTGCCGTGGTCAATCGACACGGTTGGACGGGTCTATTCGGTGCGGATCAGGGCGTCGGATTGCGTGGCGCATCCGTTCATTGTGATGATCGACACCGTCAGGCCCGTAATTTCTCTTGTCAATGACAGCGATGGCGCGGTCCCCGCCGGGGCGCCGTTGAACCTCGTCGTCCTCAGCCGGGACAATATCGCGAATGCACACCTCACGCTGCTGGGCGGCAGAGGTGATGACCGGCTGTCGTTTTCGAGGGCGATCTATAGTGCCCGGCCGGTCGATACGACACGGTGGAGCGTTCCCGGGACCTTGGTAAGCGGGGAGGCCGGGGTCCGTCTCCATCTTTCGATCAGCGACGGGCGTTTTGACAGCACGATCAACGTGTCCCGTGACGTTGCCAGGATTGCCTCGGATTCGGTGCTCACGGCATGGCTCCAATGGCAGCCTTTGGGTCCGTCTGCAATCCTCGATGACCATGCAATCGGAGCGGTGCTTCGGGACCATGCCGACAACAACCAGATTCTGCGGTACGACAGCAAGCTGCTGCGGCTTTTCAGGTGGTCGACCAACCGGTGGGAGGAATATACCGAAGCGAAGCGGGAGCAGTTCAATCTCGAGCCAACCCGGGTGGTGTGGCTGAAAAGGCGCCTTGTCGCCCCGATCCGGTATGGAAAAGGCCGTACCGCATCGCTGCGCACGCCGTATCGTTTCCGCGTCCCGGCCCATGGCTGGATCGATTTCTGCCTGCCGTACCGCTTCAGTATCAGGGTCGGGGATATCCTTGCCGCGTCCGGCAATGGAGCCGCGCAATCACCCTTTCTTTTTTATGAGTGGAAAAGGGGGGAGGACGATTCGCTGAACCGGTATTACGCCGATGCGGTCTATCTGCCTTTGACTGAAGGGAAAAATGACCCGACGCGTGAGCTGAACAGCATGAACGGTACCGCCTATACGGTCTATAACAGCACCGACACCGTCAGGGAAGTCGTCATTCCCGGCATTCCGGTGGCGCTTTCTCGGGTGACGGCGAAACGGGCTGCGCAGAGAGGCTGGAATATCGTCGTCCGGGCGAACAGCAGCGAAGGAACGGTTAATCCGCTCTACTGTGGTTTCCTTGAAGGCGGGAAGAACAGGATAGTGTATCCCCGTTCCCCTTCATGGAGCGATGTTCGTCTCGGTGTATTCGACGAAAAAACCAGATCGCTGGGCGGCGGCATGCTGGTCCGCGAACTCCCCGACGGCGGCCATTGTTACGAAATCGTTTTTGAAAACACTGCCAGGAAAAGGGAAAGGATCGCCTGGCACATCGAGCATCGGTTTACCCGGGGGGATGAAATAACCGTTGCCGTCATTGATCCCGAGACGGGGGCGTTGTCCGCCGTACACGACAGCATGACCGTTGATGTCGACCCCGGCAGCAGCGTTTATCGCTGGCTCGTCGCCGGTTCGGCGGATTATTTCTCAAGGCTTGCCCGGTTGCCGTTCAGAGGGGAGTTCAGGATCGTACGCGCCCTGCCCAATCCTTTCAGGAAGAATCTTCGGATCAGATACCATATCCCGTACGGTGGCATCGAGTGGATACGGTGCGAGGTGTACGATCCCCGCGGGAGAGTGCTCTGGAAGCTTCAGGACGGACCCCGGCTGCATCCTGGCGACCAGGAGGTCGTGTGGACCCCCCGGAGTGAAAAAGCCATGGCCGCAGGCACCTATATCGTTCAGTTGACCGGCTTTGACGGCAGGAACAGAAAAACAGGCGAGCGTATCACAAGGGTCACCTATCTTCCGTAAGACGGTGACAGTTGAAGGGTATCCCGCTTTTTGACAGCATGCCCGAGAGTTCCGCCATCTGCTCCTGTTTTATTTCAAGCGCTATGCCGCACTCCGAGGAGACCGTGCGGGGCACGGCAATGACCTTGCAATACAGGCCGTTTTCAAGGCACAACCGTTCGGCCCTGATAACGGAATGTGTGGAACGAAAAAGCGCGATCACGCGGTGCATGCGCCCTTCTTCCCGAGCACCCTGATATCACCTTTGCGCTCGGTAATGCCCGCCGCGTCATACATCGTGAGCAGCGCAAGGCAGATTTTCCGGTTTCCCTCCACCAGGTCCCGGAACTGCGCCACAGTCAGCCCGGCAGGCGTACGATTCAATGCTTCAACAAGCGTGCACCTGCATTTTGAAACGATATCGGTATGGATATAATTGCCGTCGACGGCGTGTATCCGGCCCTTTTTGACCAGGTAGTGCAACACCTGCTTCAGGACCTGCCGATCGATCCCGTTCTTGAGCGCGCCAGCCTCGATATCGGCATGTAACGGGATTTTCATGCCGCTTTCCCGTATAAAGGATTCCACGAACCGTACCTGCCGTTCGAAATCGCCGGAAATCCGTACGGCATGGGTTGAAAGCGCCCAGGTGTGCTTTATTGCCTTCAATGTTCCCTGTCTGGCAAGCTCTTCGAGAACGGAACGCAGAAAGACTAGGTCGTCCTGGCCGTTTTTAAATCCCGCCATGCCATACAGCTCCTCCGCGGTTTTCCCCTCCTCGACCAGCGGATTTTCCCGGTGGTGGGTTTCTATCGCCCGGATGCAGAGGGACTTGACCTTTTCATAGGCGCCGCCGGAAATAAAAAAAAGGGCATTCCCGGCGGCAGTAACCGTCCGCAGGTCCCCGGGTAAAGCGTCGATGACCGCACCGACCTCCTGCGATGTAAGATTGATGGTGGCCGCGAGCCGGTCGAGCGAGATCGGGCCGTTCTGCTTCCGTACCTCCTCGGCGATATAATCGCGGCGGTTTCCGGTCACCAGCCGTTCAAGCCGGGTAATAAGTGATTGCGGCCGCCGGCGGTGATGGAGCGGCGCGGAATCGATGATCTCCCCTCCGCCGAGCGTCATGTCGCCCGATGAGCTGCGAAGCACAAAACGGTCGCCGAATTGGGCGACGCAGGCCTGCTGAAAGTGGATCTGTGCGATTCCGGCCGAACCCGGCGCGAGCGCGTTCTGGTCGATCAGGTGGATGCGCGTCTGCGCTTCAAAGGTCCCCATCAGGAAAAGCGCCTGGGACCAGAGCGGAAACGTGCGGGAGGATTCGAAAAGCTCGATTCTGGCGTCGAGCATGGTGGCGGAACGCAGGAGCCGGTCCGCCACCATCATGCCGCGGACGAACTCCTCCCGGGTAAGACCGGTCAGATTGAGCGATGCGCGGTCTCCGGCGCACACTTCGCCCACCTCGCGGCCGTATCGCTCCAGGCGTCTTACGCGAAGCTCGCGGCCCATGGGCAGGAGGCAGGCGCGGTCACCGGTTTTCAACGCGCCGCTCAGCACCGATCCGGTGACGACCGTGCCGAACCCGGCCACCGAAAAGATCCGGTCGATATACAGGCGAAATCCTTCACCCCGCGGCCGTTCGGGCGTCGCCGCCGCGGCAGCTTCTATCGCGGCGCGAAGGGCTTCGATCCCTTCGCCGGTTGTCGCCGATACCCTGACCACCGGCGCCGACTCAAGGAAGGTACCCTTGACAAAGTCCGCCAGTTCCGCGGCGCACCGTTTTGCCTGCCCGGGAGCGGCCAGGTCGATGCGCGTGAGCGCGACAATACCCGTTGCAAGCCCGAGCAGTTCCATGATGCGCACGTGCTCGCGGGTCTGCGGCATTATGCCGCTGTCGGCCGCCACGACCAAAAGCGCGATATCGATGCCGTTCGCTCCGCTCACCATGGTATGGATAAAGTCGCGGTGGCCCGGCATGTCGACGATGCCGATGGTGTCGCCGCACGGGAGCACCAGATGGGCGAACCCGAGGTTGATGGTGATGCCCCGGCGTTTTTCCTCCGTATGGGTGTCGCAATCGACCCCGGTCAGCGCCTTGACAAGAGCGGTCTTTCCGTGGTCCACATGACCGGCGGTTCCGAGGATCAGGTGTTTCATGGCGCGGCGCCGCCCGCCAGACATTCCGCGACGCGCTCCGCGATGGCGTCGATGTCGCGTTCGTGAAGCGCGAACACGTCGAGCAGGAAACGGCCTTCACGAAGCACTCCCAGCACGGGCCGGCCGCCGTTGAGCAGTCCGTGGAACAGCCGTTCGCTGAACGCCTGGCGTTCCTTCACGTTGTGTGCGGAAGAGGTAATCGCCGCGGCAAAGCTTTTCATCGCCAGGTCCGGCAGGGTGCCGCCTCCGCACCGGCCGACGCTTTCGACGACCGTCGCTCCGACGTCGCGATTTTCCAGCGCGGCATGCAGCATTTGTGCGATGCGCAGCCGTTCCGATTCGCTTCTTTCCAGAAGCGCAAACAGGGGATTGTTCGCGACCAGGGTCTTGTCGTCGAGATAGTGGAGGCAGGCGCTCGACAGTGCGGCGAGCGTCAGCTTCCCCACGCGCAGCGCCCGCATGAGAGGCGCCCCGGCAAGCTTCCGGACCAGGCGGCCATTACCGGCGATGATGCCCGCCTGGGCCCCTCCGAGCAGCTTGTCGCCGGAAAACGTGACCAGGTCCGCTCCCGCGGCAATCGCGGATTGCACGTCGGGTTCATCTTCGAGCGGCAACCCCGCCGGCTTGCGGAGCAGTCCCGATCCGATATCGTACAGGAACGGGATCTTTTTTTTATGGGCGAGCGCGGCAAGGTCGCGCACCGACACCTCTTCGGTAAATCCCGATACGGTGTAATTCGATTTATGCGCCTTGACGATCATGGCGGTGTCCGGTCGAGTCGCTTTTTGGTAGTCGGCGAGCCGGGTGCGGTTGGTGGTGCCGATCTCCACCATGCGGACACCGGCCGCGGCCATGATCTCGGGAATCCTGAACGCGCCGCCGATTTCGATGAGCTCGCCACGCGAAATAATCACTTCGCGGCCCGCAGCAAGCGTATTGAGCGCGAGAACGAGCGCGGCAGCGTTGTTGTTGACAACTGCAACTTCCTCGCAACCGGTCAGGTAGCACAGGAGCGGCGCGATATGGTCGTTGCGGTGACCCCGCTTTCCCTTTTCGAGATCGAACTCGATGTTGGAATATCCGGTACTAACCGGTTCGATCTCCCTAAAAACGGTCTCTCCCATCGGCGCCCGTCCGAGGTTGGTATGCAGTGCGACGCCCGCGGCATTGATGACGGGTTTTAGGGAGGGTTCGGTAATGGCCGTGACCATCTTTTTCACCCCGGCGGCAAGGGATTCGATTGACTGGTCCGCTGCCGATCCTTTTTTCCCGATCCGCCTCCTGGCCGTTTCCACCGTTTTCCGGACGGCATAGGTGACCATCGGCCGGCCATAGGTCTCGATGAGCGAAACGACTTCGGTTGAGCGAAGTACCGTGTCAACTCCCGGCAATTTCCGGAACTCCTGGTTTTTTTGTTTTTTTTGCATACGCTAGTTTTTCGGGAGTGCCGAAGATCCCGCGGCTGGTATCCGGGCGGGGTTGAGGCCACGGGGAAACACCTTGCGTTGCCCCCGCCATGGCCGACGTTTTTTCGTTTTTACTGCATTCAGAGAGAGCAGGAATCGAACCTGCCACAGACGGTGTTATCCGCCCGCTACTGGTTTTGAAGACCAGCCGGGACACCAGTCCCATCCTCTCTGTACCGGAAAATAGTATCGTTATGGGGACGGTGTCGAACATTAAATTATATCCCTCCCATGTCCATAAAAGCGCCCATCGATCATGCCGGTCGTACCCAAGACGATTGGAGATTTCCAGGGGGATGATGTCATACCCTGTCGCGATCCGCCTGCCATCAGGCAATATGGTATGCCCATTCGACTCGTTTGCCCGGATTAATCGACACACCGAGGTTGGCGCCGCTGACGGTTTGATTATTTCCCCCGGGAGCGGGAACCCATTGTTCCATTTAATGGCCGTTCATTACGGCAGGTGGCCTGAGTGAGAAGGGAAGTGTGAAGAAAGATCAAAAATAAAAAACTGACAGTGTGGCCTTGGTCTCTGACCAAGGTTCAGTAAAAAGAGAAAGTAACCATCAGAACCTGGGTCTCAGACCCAGGCCACACAGGGTTCATGCCGGAAGTTTTTCTCCTCCCCTCTGCCTGCCTGAGAACGGCGTATATTGCTTTCACCACTAACTATAATAGGATAACCAGTTAATTAATTCCCTTGCGGATGTCGTACCGTTATTTAAACATTAAATATCAGCAAGTTACGAGGTATATCTGGTGCATCGTCCCCTTGCTTTCACTCTCCTGCTCCTGACATCGTCCTTTGCAACCACGGCGCCGATTCCCATTGCCATTAACTCGGGTAACCCGGTATTCCCCTTTCCGCAGTTCCAGGCGTACCAGAATCCCACTGCCACGTTAGGAAATCTTGCCACTAAAAACGGGGTCGGCGTGCCACATGCGGAGATGGAGCAGACGATACGGGACGCGTACCGGATCATGATGAACCGGGCGACCAAACCGGGTGGCGGGGTGGGGGGGATCGATTATATCAAATATCGGTCAAATCCTCAGTGTTCCGAGGGTGACGGGTATGGTCTGCTGGGCGCGGCAGCCATGGCGGATAAGGCGACGTTTGACGGCATGTGGCTCTATATCCATGATTATACGCTCAATAAAGTCCGTCGGTACCGGGATGGTCAGGAGTCAAGCCCGGGGTATGCGTACAGCCAGCTTCCGGGCTGGACCGGCGCGGGCGCCAACTCAGCGGCTGATGGAGATTTCGACATCGCCCTGGCGCTGCTGCAGGCATACAAGCAGTGGGGCGAATTCATGGGCATCAACGACGCCCAGGGGAAGCCGATCTCGTACAAGCAGGCGGCGATTGACTTTCTCAGGGCATTGACCGATACCTTGACTTTTGGCGCCAACGGCGCGTTGCTCTCCGGAGACATCGGCATTGACGGGTACTTTAAAGGCGGCGACTCCTGGGCAGAGCTTTCCGGCTGGGCGACCGCACAGAATACGGCGACCATAGGTATCACTAAAAGGGTGGAGCAGCCGGGGCCGACCAACCAACATATCGACTACACCGCTCCCGCCTATTTTCATCAGTTTGCCGATTTCCTGGCAGAGGAGGACTCGTCAAAATACGCCTGGAATATCTTTCAGTTCCGGCGTGCGACCGCCTCGTCGGACTGGCTTTTGGGACAATTGTACCAGGCCAATCCGAGAAACATACCTTTTGCCGGATGGGTGCAGCTTTCAGCTTCGAACCAGGCCGCTTTTTCGCAATTTAATGAAGGTGAGGACTTCAGGTGCGCGTGGCGGACCATATTGAGCTATGTGTGGCACGGCAATCCCTCCTACTCCTGGGACCCGGCAACGCATAACGTGATTCCGGGAACGCCCAACACCCACGAGCGTGACATCGGGTTGCGGTATGCGAAGTTTTTATCGGACAACAGGCAATCACCGTGGAACAACGCCTGCGTGCGGGGGGCTAACCCGACATTTGCTTACTGGGGTCCGCTCATGCTCTATACGGACTGGGACTTGAACGGCGGTGGCGGGAATTTCTTTTTCCTGAACTGGATCCACGGCACCGGCTCCATGTCCGCGGTCGCGTCGCAGGACTTCAACCTTATGGCTGAGATGTACCGGCAACTGGAGATCGAGTGGGACGTAGAGACACCGGGTGACGGGTATCTGACCAGCGTACCGTTTTACTACCACGGCTGGTTCCGCCTCCTCGGCCTGCTTACGCTTTCCGGCAACTACCATGCGCCAT